>CAVCBG010000103.1:0-5481 GCA_963600285.1 Anaerovoracaceae bacterium | reverse complement strand
TGGTCGAGGGATTTCACGCCGGGGATGGGGATGATCCCTTTGCGGCAGACCCAGTTTAGTGCCACTTGGGCGCAGTTCTTGCCGTCGTTCTCCAGGCCGATGTGGTTCATCGTGCGCAGGAGAAGGTCCAGACGCGGGGAGCTGTAGCGCAGCATGAATTGGCGCCGGCTCCCGGCCGCGGGAGCGTCTCCGTCGTATTTGCCGGTGAGAAGCCCCATCGCCAGCGGCTGCTGGGCGATGACGCTGATGTTCAATTCCCGGCACAGGTCGAGAATGCCGTTCGTCTCAATGTCGCGGTGGAGCAGGTTATACGGCGTCTCAAGGCAGTCAACCGCGTAGCCGTAGCGGCTCAGCGCTTCGTTGAAGGTGTCGATCTGCCGGGCGTCGCAGTCGGAAAGGCCGACGCGGTCCACCAGGCCGAGGTCCATGGCCTCCGCGGCGCATTCGGCCAGACGGTTGAGCGTCATGCGTCCCGCCGGGGGACAGATCTGCAGGAGCTTCAGGCGGTTCACGTTCAGGCGCAGCATGGAGGCCTTGAGCGACTTCATGAAGTCCTTCCGCCGTAAATGCCAGAAGCGCGGGACGTATTTCGTCGAGATGAAAAGCGGGACGCGGGTCTCCGCGGCGAACTTGCCGAGGAGCTTCTCCGCCTCGCCCTCCGCGAAGGAAGGACTGGTGGAGAAGAAAACCACGCCGTCATTCAGGAAGCGCAGGAAGGCCTCCCGCAGGTCCTTTTCGCCGTAATCCTGCCCGTAATCCCAGACGAGGCGGTCGCCCCAGGCCCAGGTACCGACGCCGAAGGTCAGTTCGCGGTCGAGCATTTCTCCGCCCGTTTTTCGCGGATCAGCTTCCGGCATTGGAAGCACATCTTCGTGAAGCCGACGAGCTGCTCGAAGGGCTTGATCTTGGATTTCTCATCGCCGTAGATGGTCGGGATCGGCACCCATTCGATGGTGTGCCCTTCGGCAATGGCGATGGCGATCATCTCCACCTCGAAGTGGTAGCCGCTCTGTTTGGAGCCGAGCATCTGCTGCATCATTTCGCGGTCCAGCAGGCGGTAGCCCGACTGGTTATCCTTGATGTCCTGGCCGACGCAGGCGGAGAGCAATGCCTTGCCGAGCTTGTTCGGGATGCGGCGGCGCAGCGGCATTTTGGAGTAATCACGCGCGCCGATGATGAGCGGCGCTTTGGTCTCCTCGTACTTCTTGACGAAGTCCGGGATGCAGGCCGGGTCGTGCTGTCCGTCGCTGTCGAGCATGATGACGGCGTCGTAGCCGTTCTCCAAAGCCCAGGTGTAGCCGTCCTTGAGGGACTGACCCTTGCCGCAGTTGTAGCCGCGGGAGAGCACATTCACGCCGGTGCCGCGGGCGATCTCCGCGGTCTTATCGGCGGAGCCGTCATCCACGACGAGGACGTCGCTGATGTACTTCTTGACCTCGGTCAGGACCTTTTCCAGATGTTTCTCCTCATTGTACGCGGGGAGCAGCGCGAGGATCTTCACGCTTTCGTTTTCCATTGTTTTCCTTCCTTCGGCGCGGAGCCGAATTAAAGCCGCTTAATCCTGCGGCTCCGTGAGCTGTTCTTCATCATCCCCGAAGCGCATCCGCAGATAAGACTCGTAGCGCTCTTTTGAGACGGTGCCCGCCTCAACCGCTGCCTTGACCGCGCAGCCGACTTCGCTCTCGTCATGCGTGCAGTCGGAATAATAGCAGTGCTTGACCAAGTCCCGCAGTTCGGGGAAATAGCCGTCGAGCTCCTCGGGCTGAATGTCCCAGAGGGCGAGCGTCTTCAAACCGGGGAGGTCGGCCACGAATCCGCCGTCCTTCATCGGGAACATCTCGCGGACGACCGTCGTGTGGCGGCCCTTCTCGTTGTAGTCGGAGATCTCATTCGTGCGCAGGTCCAGGCTCGGGTCGATGTGATTGATGATGGTGGACTTGCCCACGCCGGACGGCCCGACCAGGCCGGAAATCTTTCCCTTCAGAATCTCGCGGATCTCCTCGATGCCCCGGCCCGTTTCGGCGGAGACATACACCACCCGGTAGCCCAGCGGTTCGTAATCGCGGAAGATCTCCCGCGCGGCTTCCTCGCCGAGGAGGTCGATCTTGTTCACGACGATGATCGGCTTGATGTTCTGCTTCTCGCAGACCACGAGGAAGCGGTCCAGCATCCGCGTCCGCGGTTCGGGACGGGTGCAGGCGAAGACCAGCAGGATCTGATCCATGTTGGCGATGAGCACCTGGCGGTACTCAATGCGGATGCCCGAGGTCATGCGGATGAGCTCATTCGTCCGCGGCAGGACATCCTCGATAATGCCGGAGCCGTCGGGGAGGATCTCGAACTCGACCCGATCCCCGATGGCGATAATATCCGTATTCTTATGCAGCTTCTTCAGCCGCCCGCGCATTTTGCACGTGGTCTGCTCCCCATCATGATAGACATGATAGAAGCCGGAGTGATATTTGAGTACCAATCCCTCCATGCGTTATTCCTGATTTTCCTCGGCTTCCTGCGTCTGTTCCAGAGCCTCGATTTCCCACGGCGCGAGCGTCGGAGCCGGCGTCGGGGTGTCGGTCGGGGTCGGGGACAGGGTACTGGTGATGTAGATGCCGGTCTCCCATCTGTAAAGGGAGGTGGCGCGGCCTTCGAAGTAGAGCTCGAGGACGCGGCGGAAGATCGGGGCGGAAACGTCCGCGCCTTCACCCGCGAACTCAGCCAGCACGGCGATGGCGATATCCGGCTTGTCTTCCATGCCTTCGTTGGTGAAGCCCGCGAACCAGGCGTTGGAGTTCAAACCGGTGTTGGTGGAGGCGGAGCCGGTCTTGCCGTAGACGTCGTACTTGACATTGGAGAACGTGCTGTACGCGGTGCCGCGGGGGTTGCGGACGACTTCGCGCATGGCGGCTTTGATGGTCTCGAGGTTTTCCTGAGAGACAGGCAGCTGCGCCTGCGCTTCCGGCTCGAACGAGTACGTCACATGGCCGGCGGCGTCCACGACCTGTTCAATGACCTGCGGGCGGTAAAGGGTGCCGCCGTTGCCGATGGCCGCGACGAAACGCGCGACTTGGAGCGGGGTCACGAGCAAAGTGGACTGGCCGATGCCGAGCTGTACGGCGGTGAAGACATCCGACGGGGTGTCGACGTTGCCGGGCTCTTCCTCGACGGCTTCAATGCCGGTCAGGGAGCCGAGGCCGAAGCCGCGGGCGTAGCTTGAGAGCGTATCCGGGCCGACTTTCTCGTAAAGTTCCTTGCCGATGTGGTAGAACCACGGGTTGCAGGAGCGCATCAGGCCTTCGCTCAGGGTCAGGGTGCCGCTCTCCGCGACTTCGTGATCCAGCGTCCAGTCATGCAAGGTCACGCCGTCAAGTTCATTGTAGTAATAACCGCATTCGTAGGTGTCATCCGCCTTGAAGAGGCCGGTCTCAAGCGCGGCGGCCATACCGACGATTTTGAAGATCGAGCCCAGCGGATATTGACCGCGGGAGGCGCGGTTATACATCGGGGTGTTGGCGTTGTAAAGCAGATCGCCGGAGTAGTAGGCGTTGTAGTTGCCGTAATCCAGCAGGTTCGCGTCGAATTTCGGGGAGGACGCCATGCCGATCACGCGGCCGGTGTCGCGTTCGAGAACGACCACGGCGGCATTGAGGCCGTCGATGGCGCGCTGGAGGTCATATTGGAAATCCTCGTCGTAAGTCGTGTAGATCGACGAGGCGGCTTCCGCTTCGGACTTGCAGAGACGGTCGAGGGTGTTGCCTTCCGCGTCAACGACGTAGAGGGAGGCGCCGCGCGTGCCGTCGAGCGCGTCCTGGCCCCAGGCTTCAATGCCCATGCTGCCGACGCGTTCGTCAACCCGGTAGCCCTGCCGCTGCATGGAATCCGCTTCCTCGGCGCTGATCGGCTGCACGTAGCCGATCATGTGAACGCCGATGCCCTCTTCGGTGTAGTAGCGGGAGGCGTTGTATTCGCTGATCGTGACGCCGGTGGTGTCATACAGGGAGGAGTAACGCGCTTCCATGGTGTCCGCGGTGACTTCGCCGATGACGAGGTATTCGTCCTGGTCGGCTTGGTTCATCATCTCCTGAATGACCTGAACGGTCT
The DNA here is from genome assembly GCA_963600285.1 of Anaerovoracaceae bacterium. Lineage (GTDB taxonomy): Bacteria > Chloroflexota > Anaerolineae > Anaerolineales > Anaerolineaceae > Flexilinea. The sequence goes on along the minus strand of CAVCBG010000103.1, from coordinate 1,383 downwards.
TGCCGGTCAGGCGGGAGAATTCGCTGATGACGGAGCTCCAGTTGTTGGAAGGGAGCTGCGCGGGGACGACGCCGAGGGAGTAGGCGCGGGTCTCGTAAGCAAGGGCGACGCCGTTGCGGTCGTAGATCGTGCCGCGGGTCGGTACGTCAATGTCCATGACGAGCTTGTTGCCGCCCGCGAGGTCGGGCATGACCATGCCGTCGGACCACAGCACCTTCCATTCGCCCGCTTCGTAGACGAGGTCCATGGAGTTGTCGCGGGAAAGCGTCCCGGCGAGAACGGTGTCGTAATCCACATGGAACGCCGCCTGGGCGCTGTTCGGCCCGGTCAGGGTGGAGGTGACTTCGGTGGTGATGGTCTTCAATGTCATCGCCGTCGCGGCATCGTTGTAGCGGGTGGAGAAGGATTGAAAGTCCACGGCGTCGCGGGAGGTCTGGCACAGCAGGTTGTACATGCTGACGTAATCCTCATCCTGCCAGGCGGCGAGGAATTCGTTCACGACCTCGAGCGGGTCCGGAACTTCGGTCACGAAGACCTGCGGTTCGGGCAGGGGCGTGGCGGTCGGCTCCGGTGTGGGGGTGGATTGTTCGGCGCCTCCGTTGAAAAGACCGCAGCCGGAGAGGAGACAGACAAGGAACAGCGTGAGAATCGTCAATTTTTTCGTCATTTAGCGTACTCCTTTGCTCCCCGCGATGTCAAGCTCTTCGATGTTGACGGCGGGAATGCAGGAACAATTTCTGTTGGTGCCGCCCATACAGGCAGGGCGGACCGGAGGGAAGCTGTCACAGCCGACGGCGCGAAGCATGGCGCAGACGTGGCAGAGCGGCAGCCCGACGACGCCGGCGTAGCATCCGTGAATGGACTCCACCGGATGGAAGGCGCGGTTCTGAATGGCGTAGGCGCCGGCCTTATCCATGGGGTCGCCGCTCGCGACATAATCGCGGATCTCGTCCCGATCCATCGCGCGCAGTCGGACGCCGGTCTCGCAGTACGAACGCAGGACGCGGCGTTTGCCGTTCGTTTGGGCGATCACCACGGCGGCCGTGCCGACTTTATGGTCGCGGCCGTTCAGCGTCCGCAGCATCTCGGCGGCATCATCCTCGTCCTTGGGTTTGCCGAAGATCCGCGTCCCGACGAAAACCGTGGTGTCGGATCCGATAATAAGAGCGTCGTCGGTGACTGACTCCGCGCATTTCAGCGCCTTCCCCAGAGCCATACGCCGGCAGTACGCCGTCGGCAGTTCCCCTTCGAGCGGCGTTTCGTCAATGTCCGCCGGCCGGCAGTCGAACTCCATCAGCACCCAGCCGAGCATTGCCCGGCGCCGGGGTGACTGAGAAGCTAAAATAATTTTCACATTTTCCATGGTTTTATTTTAACGCAAAA
>CAVCBG010000102.1:0-5494 GCA_963600285.1 Anaerovoracaceae bacterium | reverse complement strand
TAGGGGAAGGGGGACCGCTTGCGGTGGATGAGGTGATCCCGCCCAACGTCAATTGCTTTTGACAGAGCGATCACCGCAAAATTAAGCCTTACGCTTCGCGGTGGATGAGGTGACCTGCAGCCCCGCTCCCCTTCGCGAAGCGTAAAAAACGCGCCCGATACGGGAAGATAATTTCCCCTATCGGGCGCCGCTATTGACTATTGACTATTGACTATTGACTTAACTCCTCACTCCTCACTCCTAACTCCTAACTGCCTTATTTTATCCTCGCCCTCAATTCCCGGCGGAGGATCTTGCCGTTGAAGGTGCGGGGGATGGCGTCGATCTGCTCAATGACTTTCGGCATCTTGTTCGGGTCGACGGATTTCTTCAATTGCTCGAGCAGGGCGGATTTATCCATCGTTTTCCCCGCTTCCATCACCACGAAGAGGTGCGGGGCCTGACCCGTGAGCGGATCGGGCTGCGGAACACAGGCGCAGTCAACGACGCCGTCGCAGAGGGAGACCGCGGACTCGATCTCCTCGGGGGAGATCTTGATGCCCGAGTAGTTGATGACGTCGTCATCCCGTCCGAGCATGTAGATGTAGCCGTCCGGGTCGATATAGCCGACATCGTTCGAGTAAATTATGCCGTCGGTCATGACGGACGCGGTCAGCTCCGGCTGACGCCAATAGCCGAGCATATTCATCGAACCGGAATACGCCAGGTAACCGGTGTGCTCCGGGGAGGTGTTCTCCAGCGGCTGACGGTGCTCGTCGACGATGATGAAATGCGCGTTGACGGTCGGCTTGCCGATGCAGGCGGGGCGGTTCCGTTCGACGGAGAAATCCATGATGCAGGAGCAGCCGCCTTCGGTGGTGCCGTAGAAGTTGTAAAGATGCGTGTTCGGCAGCTGTTCGCGGAGGGTCTCCTTCGCCTGTTCGCTCAGCGGGGCGGTGCCGATCTGGATATAGTCGAGCTGATCTTTGTATTCGGCGAGGCGGCCTTTCCCCAGCTTCTCCAAAACCTGCAGCGCGGACGGAGACATGTCCATGGCGGTGACGTGGTAGCGGTCCATCAGGGTGAAAATGACCTTCACCATCAGCACGCCGTCGGCGATGACGATGGAGTTGCCGAAGAGGAGATTCGCGTAGTGACGGCGCAGCCCGTGCGAATGGCTGAGCGGGGTCGGGATGAGCTCCACGCCGCCGTCCTTCATTTTCACACCGTACACAACATTTTCCGCGACGGCGATCACGCTGCCGTGGGTGTGGACGATGCCTTTGGACTTGCCGGTCGTGCCGGTGGAGAAAAGGATCTCCGCGAGCTCGTCCTTGGCGGGGAAGGTGAACTCCGTCAGCTCCGAGGCGGGGGCTTCTAGGTCGATATCCGCGAGGCTGATGAAGTGATCCGAATAAGTCGCGAGGTTCATGCCGATGATCACATCCGCGCCGGTGTCTTCCTTGATCTCAAGGACGCGGGCCTCGGAGGCGCGCTTTTCCAACGGGACGGTGACCGCGCCCGCCAGCTGGGCGGCGAGGTTCGCGATACAGAAACGGACGTCCTGCGTGCACTCGATCAGCACGCGGTCGCCGCGGTGAATGTTCTCTTTACGGATGCGCCGCGCGAAGTGAATGACGGCGCGGACGGCCTGTTCATAGGTGACGCTGTCACGGACATCGGCGAAGCAAATTCGGTCGGGATGCTCCGCGGCGTGGGTGACAACGGCTTCAATGATGGAATTCATACCTGTGTCTCCTGTTCCAAAGCTGCCGGATGATCGGCAGGGTTAATTATATAACGAATGCGGGAGGCCGTTCTGTTTTGTCACAGCGGGCGTTGGACGGCTTGACGAATGGCCGCGTTCATAGTATTATAACAAACAAGTAATAAAAATATAACATAAAAGGCAATATGGAAACCGCGAACCGTTACATCAATACCATCCTCGAAACCGGGAGCATCTCCCGGGCGGCGAAGAAACTCGGCATCACCCAGCCGGCGCTGAGCCTTTGGCTGACGCGGCTTGAGGACCGAGTCGGATTCCAGATCTTCAATCGGGAATCCGCCGCCATCGCCCTGACCGAGGAAGGCGCGGCGTACCTGGAATACACCGAGCGCCAGATCGCCGAGAAGAAACGTTTCCAACGCCGCCTTGAAGATATCCGCGGCGGTGTGACCGGTACCGTGACGCTGGGCGGGTCCAGCTGCTTCAACAGCCTTTACATCCCCCCGGCGGTGAAGAACTTCGTCAACCGCTACCCCGGTGCTTCCGTCCGCATCATCAACGGGACGGTCGGCGAGATCGCGGAACGCACCCTCGGCGGTGAGATCGACATCTTCCTTTCCCCGGAGAACACCGGGCTCAAGGGCATCGTCTTCGAGGAGCTTTTCTCCGAATACGTGCTGCTGTGCATCCCGGCGGAGTGGGAGATCAACAACGCGCTGACGGAGTACCGCATTCCCGAGGAGCTGATCCTGACCGGGAAGCTCGACGGCGAATCCCGCGCGGCGGTCCCGTTCGAACGCCTGAGCGGGCTGCCTTTTATCCGCTTAGGGAAGGATATTCAGATCGGCCGGGTCGCGGATGAGCTCTTCAACCGCCGCGGCATGACGGAGACCTCCTTCATCACCGCCGATCAGATGTCGACGAGCCTATCCATGACCGCCGCGGGGCTCGGTATGTCGCTGATCACCGAGACCGTGATCCGCTACGGAAACCGGAAGACGCTGCCGGCGTTCTACATGATCGACAGCGACTTGGGACTGCGCCGAATGTACATGTCATCCGCGCGGGACGCCTACGTCTCCAAAGCCTGCGCCGCCATGAAGCAGGTTTTCCGCGAGACCCTGAAGAAGTAATACGAGGAGGAAAGCATGGCGAAGAAGTTTACATTGATCCTTTTCGCGGTCCTCGCCGCGCTGTGCCTGTGCGGATGCGGGACGAAATCCGAAGACGCCGGGACGAAGAAAATCACCATCGCCTACCAGTACGGCATGGCGTACGCGCCGATGACCGTCATGCGGGAACAGAACCTCATCGAGAAGTACTACGGCGAGCCGATCACCGTCGAATGGGCGCAGCTGAATTCCGGCTCCGCCATCAACGAAGGCATCATCACCGGCAGCATTGACGCCGGCGCGATGGGCATTGCCCCCGCCATCACCGGTATGCTGAAGGGCATCTCCTACAAAATCTTCTCCGCTGTCTCCGCGCAGCCGCAGGTGCTCATGACCCACAACGACAGCCTGAGCTCCCTGAGTGACTTCACCTCCGAGAACAAGATCGCCTTGGTCAACATCGGCTCCATTCAGCACATCATGCTGGCGATGGCCGCCAAAGAAGAACTCGGCGACGCCCACGCGCTGGATAACAACATCGTCGCCATGTCCCATCCGGACGGGATGTCCGCATTGCTGTCCGGCGCCGTGGACGCGCAGCTGACCACCTCGCCGTACGTTTACAAGGAACGCGGGCAGGAAGGGATCGGCGAACTCGACGCCATCGAAAAAGTTTGGCCCGAAGGCAGCACCTTCATCGTCGGCGTGGCTTCCGAGAAGGTACACGAGGACGAAAAGCTTTATCAAGCTCTGGTCGACGCCATGAACGAAGCGCTTGACTTCCTGACCGATAACAAGGAAGCCGCCGCGGAGATGCTCTGCGCAAGTGAAGGCGTTACCGCCGAGGTCATGCTTGAATGGCTGAATGACCCCGCCTGCATCTACTCCGCCGAGACGAAGGGCGTCACGCGGATGGCGCAATTCATGGTGGATGAGGGCTTCGCGGAAGGCACGCTCGAGGGCTTTTCGCAGCTGGCTTATGACAATGTCGCGGGCGACTGATCCCGTCCGTTCAATGAAACTCCCGGTCAATGGGGACGGCCCCGTTGACCTTTGACTGTTAAGAGGGCAATACTCATGAAAATATCCAAACGCACCCTGCACCGCGTGATCTTCATCGCGGTCGTCATTGCCGCCTGGGAGATCGCGTACAGCCGCGGCGTCTTCCCGAAGCTGATGTTCCCGTCCATCGGCAGCATCTTCTCAAGCCTCGTCAAGGGCTTCGCGAGTGAAAACCTGCTGAGCATGGTGGGGTACTCCCTGTCGCTGATCCTGCGCGGACTGGGCCTCGGCATTCTGCTCGCCTTCCTCTTCTCCTCGCTCTCGATCCTGTTTGAGACCTTCGGCGACATTTATTCCATGCTTGTTTCCGTCTTCGACCTGATCCCGGGTGTGGCGCTGATCCCGCTCGCGATTATGTGGTTCGGCATCGGGGAAGAGCCGATCATCTTCATCGTCATCCATTCCGTCATCTGGCCGATGTCCCGCAGCATCATCGACGGCTTCCGTTCCGTCCCGAAGATTTATCTGGAGAGCGCCGCGAACATCGGCTTGACCGGCGCGGACCTCGTGATGCAGATCTATCTGCCCGCGGCGTTCACCTCCCTGCTCTCCGGTCTGCGCACCGGCTGGGCAAGAGCCTGGCGCGGCCTGATCTCCGCGGAGATGATCTTCGGCACGACAAGCTCCGGCGCGGGGATCGGGTGGTTCATCTTCACGAAGCGCGTGAATGTTGACATCGCCGGCGTCTTCGCCGCGTTGATCGTCATCATCGTGATCGGCATGATCGTTGAGTATCTCGTCTTCGGCACGATTGAGAAGAACACCGTCAAGAAATGGGGGACCGTAAAATGAGCGAACGCGAACCGCTGATGCGTGTCAAGAATGTATCCAAGACCTTCACGGACGGCACCGAGCCTTCCGCCATTTTGAAGAACGTCTCCCTCGACGTCTATCCCGAAGACTTCCTCTGCATCCTCGGCCCCTCCGGCTGCGGGAAGACGACGCTGATGCGCTGCGTCGCGGGATTCGAGCGGTACGAAGGGACCATTGAACTGAACGGCGAACCCGTCTCGAAGCCGTCCGCCGACCGCATGATGGTGTTCCAGGACTTCAACCAGCTCTTCCATTGGAAGACCGTCCGTCAGAATGTTCTCTTCCCGCTGGAGCATCTGAAGAAGGGAACCAAAGCCGAAATTCAGGCCCGCGCCGACGAGGCGCTTGAGAAAGTCAAGCTGAGCAAATACGCCGACTTCTATCCCCATCAGCTGAGCGGCGGCATGAAGCAGCGCGTCGCCATCGCCAAGGCCCTCGCCCTGCGTCCGCAGATCATCTTGATGGATGAGCCGTTCGCCAGCCTCGACGCCATGACCCGCCGCCACCTGCAGAAGGAGCTGCTCCGTGTCAAGGAAGAAGAAAAGCTGACCGTGATCTTCGTTACACATTCCATTCAGGAAGCCATCACCCTCTCCAACCGCGTGATCGTGATGTCGGACTTCGGGACGATTGATATCAACGAGCCCAATCCCCTGCCGAAGCCGGTCACGCCTGCCTCCGCCGGCTACGCCGAGCTGTGGGCGAAATACAACCGGGCGATCGGATTCGATGAAGAAGAAGCGAGGATGGATACGGCGGCGTGACGCCGCAGTGAGGAGTTAGGAGTGAGGAGTTAGGA
>CAVCBG010000101.1:0-5582 GCA_963600285.1 Anaerovoracaceae bacterium | reverse complement strand
ATTCCTAATAAAGAAAATATCCTAAAATAATAATCAGCCGTGAACGGCGAATCGATGATAAAGGAGAGTCATACTTATGAAACAGGTTTTTTACCGCTGCAATCATTGCGGCAATATTGTTGCCTTCGTCAAGGCGTCCGGCGTTCCCGTTGTCTGCTGCGGTGAGAAGATGACCGAGATTATCCCCGGGACGGTTGACGCCTCACGCGAGAAGCACATCCCCGTCTGGTCCGTGGACGGAAACATCGTCCATGTCACCGTCGGCTCGGTTGAGCATCCGATGCTGCCGGAGCATTACATTGAATGGATCTCCATCGAGACCAAGCAGGGCAATCAGCGCAAGGAGCTGCGCCCCGGTGAGAAGCCGGAAGCCTGCTTCGCGCTCTGCGAGGGAGATGAAGTCGAGGCCGTGTACGCCTATTGCAATCTCCACGGTCTCTGGAAGGCCTAACGCCGAGTAATCAAAAAGGCGCGTATAAGCGCCGCCACTTTTCCTTTCCTGATTCTCTCAACAAAGAAGGCATCACGCGATACCCACGTGATGCCTTCGCTTTTAATTCTATTGGATCGCTCGGTTTATTTGTTGTAGCCGTTCGGGTTCTTGGACTGCCAATTCCAGGCGTCGGCGCACATTTCGTCGAGGCCCTTTTCAGCTTCCCAGCCGAGGACTTTCTTCGCCTTGGAGGGATCCGCGTAGACGGTCGCGAGGTCGCCCGGGCGGCGGTCGGCGATGACATACGGGACCTGATGACCGCAGGCCTTGCTGAAGGCGGCGATCATATCCAGGACGGAGTAGCCGTGGCCGGTGCCGAGGTTGAAGGTCTCAACGCCGCCGTGCTCGAGTTCGTAACGCAGCGCGGCGATGTGGCCCTTCGCGAGGTCAACCACGTGCAGGTAGTCGCGGACGCCGGTGCCGTCTTTGGTGTCGTAATCATTGCCGAAGACGGAGACCTTTTCGCGCTTGCCGATGGCGGTCTGGCTGACGAACGGCATCAGGTTGTTCGGGATGCCGCTCGGATCCTCGCCCATCAGACCGGAGGGATGCGCGCCGACCGGGTTGAAGTAGCGCAGGAGGACGACATTGAAGCCCGGGTTCGCCGCGGCGGTGTCGCGCAGGATCTGTTCATTCATCAGCTTCGTCCAGCCGTACGGGTTGGAGCAGCCGAGCTGGCTGTCTTCGGTGAGCGGCATTTTGTTGTCGCCGCTGTAGACGGTCGCGGAGGAAGAGAAGATGATGTTGTTGACGTGGTGCTCGAGCATGACTTCGCACAGGGTGATGGTGGAGCCGAGGTTCACGCGGTAGTATTCCAGCGGGATGCGAACGGATTCGCCGACGGCTTTCTTGCCGGCGAAGTGAATGACGGCGTCGATGTCGTTCTCATTGAAGACCTTTTCGAGGGCTTCCTTGTCGCAGCAGTCGACTTTGTAGAAGGGGAACGTCTTCCCGGTCAGCTGCTTCACGCGGTTCAGGGATTCCTCGCTGCTGTTGGAGAGGTCATCCGCAACAACAAGGTCGTATCCGTTTTCCAGCAGTTCGACGGCAGTATGCGAACCGATGTACCCGGTCCCGCCGCAAATCAAAACTTTCGTCATAAGTCAAATCTCCTTCAAAATAAATTGCTTATGAATAATCAATCATTCCCAGAGCGTGAGCGGGTATTTTCCGGATTCACGCATGGATTTCAGCGCGTTGACGACAGACTCCTTGTCCTCGCGGTAGGTGACGCCGAACCACTTCTCGTCGGTCGGGAGCACCTTGACGGCCGCTTTCCCTTCGTTGATCAGCTGATTCGGGATCAACGGCAGGAAGTATTCGCATTTGAGCGGGTTGACGGGGAGGTTCTCGTCGAGGTAGGCGGAGAAGCGGCTCTCGATCTCGCCCATCATGGAGTATTTGAAGCCCCAGAAGTTCATGGAGACGGTCGTGCCGTTCGGGATGAAGACGTCTTTCCCATCTTCTTGGAATGACGCGCCGCCTTCAACACGGCCGATGCCCAGGCATTCCTTGATGCCGGTGAGGTTGCCTTCGGCGTTCGTTTGGCAGATGCCGCGGGCGACGGTGCCGTTCTCGGTCAGCGTGTTCTCAATGCGGAAGCCGGACATGACATGATGCGCCTCGTCCTTGTCGGTGGAGAGGAATTCGTACACCGACTTGAAAGGATGCTCGCCGTAATAATCGTCCGAGTTGATCACGCAGAACGGACCGTGGACGAGGTCTTTGGTGGAGAGGACGGCGTGCGCGGTGCCCCAGGGCTTCGTGCGCCCTTCCGGCACGGTGAAGCCGGCGGGGAGATTCTCGAGGACCTGGTAGGCGTAGTCCACCTGCATGTATTTGCGCAGTCGGCTGCCGATCTTCTCCTCGAAGAGCTCTTCCATCTCGGGTTTGATGACGATGATCAGGCGCTCAAACCCGGCGCGTTTGGCATCGAAAGCGGAATAATCCATGATCATGTGTCCGTATTCGTCGACCGGATCCATCTGCTTGAGACCGCCGTAGCGGCTCCCCATGCCTGCCGCCATAATAATCAATACCGGTTTATCCATGTAAATGCACTCCATTTCCCGAAAAGCTTAGTAGTATTCTAATATTAGCACAATTCCCGATTTTATGCGGATACATGAGACAAAGCGTACGCAAAAACAGCCGCAGATGTCGGGCATTAACCATTATTTACCGAATATTCGAATGCCCCGGTTTTTATGATAAAATAATTTGTGAAAATTATCATTCCGTCATTACGCGGATCTTAATCATTAATGCCAGGGAGGAAAACATATCAATGGCAGCGAAAAAATGGGTATATTTATTCAACGAAGTGTCTGACGCTGAGAAGTACGTCGGGGGCGACTGGGAAGCTGTCCGCGGCCTGCTCGGCGGTAAAGGCGCCAACCTCGCCGATATGGCTCGTATCGGCGTACCGGTTCCTCCGGGATTCACCGTCACCACTGAAGCTTGCAACGAGTATTCAGCTCACGGTAAGTTCCCCGAAGGTCAGTGGGATCAGATGATGACCGCGTTGGCTGAAGTTGAACGACAGGCCGGCAAAAAATTCGGTGATCCGAAGAACCCGCTCTTAGTTTCCTGCCGTTCCGGCGCGAAGTTCTCCATGCCGGGCATGATGGACACCGTCCTGAACATTGGTCTGAACGATGAAACCGCCGAAGGTATGATCGAACTGACCGGCAACAAGCGCTTCGTCTTCGACGCTTACCGCCGCCTCGTCCAGATGTTCGGTACCGTCGTTCTCGGTATTCCGGATGAAGCTTTCGAAGGTCCGATGGATTCCTTCAAGGCCTCCAAGGGCTACAAGCTCGACACCGAAATGACCGCCGATGACCTGAAAGAACTGAAGGACATCTTCAAGGGTGTTGTCAAGAAGGAAACCGGCAACGATTTCCCGAGCGACCCGCTTGAACAGATGCGCCTCGCGACCGAAGCCGTTTTCCGCTCTTGGGACGGCAAGCGCGCTGTGGATTACCGCCGCGCCGAAGGCATCCCCGATGATCTCGGCACCGCTGTCAACATCGTGACCATGGTCTTCGGTAACATGGGCAACGACTCCGGTACCGGTGTCGCGTTCACCCGCAACCCGATCAACGGTGAAGCCGCTGTCTACGGTGAATATCTGCTGAATGCCCAGGGCGAAGATGTCGTCGCCGGTATCCGCAACACCGAAAAACTCGAGACCATGAAGGACGTTATGCCCGAGGTCTATTATCAGTTCATGGATATTGCCAAGAAGCTCGAGAATCACTACCGCGATATGCAGGATGTTGAATTCACCATCGAGCACGGCAAACTGTGGATGCTCCAGACCCGCAACGCCAAGCGTACCGCTGACTCCGCCGTGAAGGTCGCTGTCCAGCTCGTCAATGAAGGCCTCATCGACAAGAAGACCGCCGTCACCCGTGTCACCACCAAACAGATCGACGCCCTGCTGCACCCGCAGTTCGACCCCGCCGCTCTGAAGAAAGCCGCTGTCCTCACCTCCGGCGTCAACGCCTCCCCGGGTGCTGCTGTCGGTCAGATCTTCTTCGATGCCGACACCGTTGTCTCCAAGCATCAGGACGAAGGTTTGGACTGCATTATGGTCCGCCCGTTCACCAAGCCGGATGATGTCCATGGTATGCTCGCCGCGAAGGGTATCCTGACCTCCGAAGGCGGCGCCACCAGCCACGCGGCTGTTGTTGCCCGTCAGTTCGGCGTCCCGTGCGTCGTCGGTGCCTCCACTGCCGTCATCGACATGGAAGCCCGCACCCTGACCTGCGGCGATGTTGTCCTCAAGGAAGGCGATTGGATTTCCGTTGACGGTACCACCGGTAAGGCTTACGCCGGCAAGATCGATGTCGTCACCCCGAACATCGAAGATATGCCCGCTCTGAACACCCTGCTCAACTGGGCTGACGAGATCTCCGACCTGCAGGTCTGGGCGAACTCCGACTACCCGCGCGACGCCCGCCGCGCCCGCTCCTTCGGCGCCAAGGGTATCGGCCTCTGCCGTACCGAGCATATGTTCTTCGAAACCGAACGTCTGCCGATCGTCCAGCGCATGATCCTGGCCCCGGATTCCGCCGGCCGTACCGCTGCCTGCGACGAACTGCTGCACTTCCAGCGCTCTGACTTCGACGGTCTGTTCGAAGCCATGTCCGGCTACCCGGTCATCATCCGCCTGATCGACCCGCCGCTCCACGAGTTCCTGCCGTCCGCTGACGAACTGAAGGAAAAGATCCTGACCATCAAGGTCTCCTCCCAGTACGACAAGAACGTTGACACTTCCGAACTGGAATCCCTGGAAACCATGCTCGCCGCTGTTGAATCTCTGCACGAGAGCAACCCGATGATGGGTCTGCGCGGTGTCCGTCTTTCCATCCACTTCCCGGAAATCGTCAAGATGCAGGTTCGCGCCATCATCGAAGCCGCTTGCGACAACAAGCTCCGCGGCAACGATCCGCATCCGGAAATCATGATCCCGCTCACCGGCACCGTCAATGAACTGAAGTTCATCCAGCCGCAGCTCGAAGAGATTGCCCAGCAGGTCATGAAGGAAAAGGGCTGCGAAGTCGACTACATGTTCGGTACCATGATCGAAATCCCGCGCGCCGCTGTTACCGCCGGTGAGATCGCCGAAGTCGCTGAATTCTTCTCCTTCGGTACCAACGACCTGACCCAGATGACCTTCGGCTACAGCCGCGACGACGCTGAACGCACCTTCCTCGGCGAATACATCGACAAGGGTATCCTCACCGAGAATCCGTTCCAGCACCTTGACCGCAAGGGCGTCGGCGAACTCATGCGCCACGCGATTGCTGAAGGCCGCAAGACCCGCCCGTCCCTGAAGGTCGGTATCTGCGGTGAACACGGCGGCGACCCGAGCTCCATCGAGTGGTGCCATATCATCGGCAACAACTACGTGTCCTGCTCTCCGTTCCGCGTTCCTGTCGCCCGCTTGGCTGCTGCCCAGGCCGCGATTGCTTACCCGCGCAAATAAGGTTGAACACGCGATAGCGTAAATGAAATGAAAGCCCCGCCTCTTGAGACGGGGCTTTTTCGAAAGTTTCACCTCCGCGGCGGCGTTTATCCC
>CAVCBG010000100.1:0-5593 GCA_963600285.1 Anaerovoracaceae bacterium | reverse complement strand
TTACGCCTTTTTCAACGCGGCGGTCACGGTGACGTCATCGAAGTTATCGGTCACCTGTGCCCAGTCTTCGGGGATCGGGGCGTTCTCAAGGGAGACGGCCAGGGTTTCGCCGGCGACGTAGTCGCGGTTTTCATTGACAGCGTCCACGAGAAGCTGATCGGCCTTGTAGCGGACCTCGATGCGGTCGGCGATTTCAAGACCGGCGGACTTGCGCAGATCCTGAACGCGGCGGACGAACTCGCGGGCGAGGCCTTCCTTCACCAGAGCCGGGGTCAGGTCGGTTTCGAGGGCGGCAATGTTCGCGCCTTCGGTGGCGACGGTGTAGCCGGTGTGGGCGTTCGCGCGGACTTCGACTTCATCCGGCTGGATGGAGTAAGTCTGGTCGCCGACAACGACGTCGATATTCTCACCTTCAAGCAGCTTGCGGCCGGTTTCCATCGGGTCCATCTTCATGATGGCGGCGCGGATCTGCGGGAAGGCCTTGCCGTACTTCTGACCGAGCTGCTTCGGCAGCGGGTTCAGCGAGAAGTCCATCGCCTCACCGGCGGCATCCAGCAGGCGGACCTTCTTGACGTTCAGCTCTTCGGCGAGGACATCCGCGTACTTTTCGATCAGCGGGCGGTCTTCCTGCTTGCCGACGGAGAAGGCGGCTTCGGAGAGCGGCTGGCGGACCTTGCGGTTGGCCTTGTTGCGGGCGGCGTGACCGAGGGAAGCCAGGTCGATGATGAGATCCATCTCATGGTTGATCTGTTCGTCGATCATGGATTCGTCAACCTTCGGCCAGTCAGCCATATGAACGGATTCCGGGGCGTTCGGGTCGACAGCGCGGACCAGATTCTGGTAAAGCTCTTCGGCAATGTACGGCATGGCCGGGGCGAGGAGCTTCGCGACGGTAACGAGCGCCTGATAGAGGGTCGCGTACGCGGCGTTCTTGTCGGAGTCGCCTTCGCTCTTCCAGAAGCGGCGGCGGCTGCGGCGCAGGTACCAGTTGGACAGGGTGTTGACGAAGCCCTGGATCGGGCGGGTGGCGCCGTTGACATCGTAGTTCTCGAAGGCGTTCGTGATGTCGCGGACGAGGGCATTCAGCGCGGAGAGCAGCCAGCGGTCCATGTCGGAATATTCAACCTTGTCCATGTTCGCCGGGGTCCAATGATCCAGGTTGGCGTAAGTGACGAAGAAGGAATAGGTGTTCCACAGCTGGAGCGTGAAGCCGCGAAGGACTTCGCTGACGAGCTTGGAGGAGAAGCGGCGTTCCTGACCGGCCGGGCTGGCGGTGTAGAGATACCAGCGCATGGCGTCGACGCCGTTATCCTTGATGACATCCCACGGGGAGACGATGTTGCCCTTGTGCTTGGACATCTTCAGGCCCTTTTCATCGAGAACGAGGCCGAGGCAGATGACGTTCTTGTAGCAGATGGAGTTCTTGTACAGCGTCGAGATGGCGTGCAGGGAGTAGAACCAGCCGCGGGTCTGATCAACCGCTTCGCAGATGAAGTCGGCCGGGAACTGATTCTCGAACGCTTCCTTGTTCTTGATCGGGTAGCCCCACTGGGCGTACGGCATGGAACCGGAGTCAAACCAGACGTCGATCAGTTCGGGGACGCGGTGCATTTCTTTGCCGCAGTGCGGGCACTTGTAGGTGATCTCATCCACGTGCGGGCGGTGCAGCTCAAGCCCGGTCAGGTCGCGTCCGACTTTCTCGGAGAGCTCTTTGACGGAGCCGATGCATTCCTGGTGGCCGCATTCGCACTGCCAGACCGGCAGCGGCGTGCCCCAGTAACGGTTGCGGCCGAGGGCCCAGTCGATGTTGTTCTCAAGCCAGTTGCCGAAACGGCCGTGCTTGATGTGTTCCGGGTACCAATTGATCTGTTCATTCAGCTCAACCAGGCGGTCCTTGAAGGCGCTGGTGCGGATGTACCAGGTCGGGCGGGCGTAGTAGAGCAGCGGGGAGTCGCAGCGCCAGCAGAACGGATAGTTATGCTTCACGCGGCCGTGCTTGTACATGACACCGCGGGAGACGAGCTCCTTGATGATGAGCGGATCGGCATCCTTGACGAACATACCCGCCCACGGGGTGATCTCCGGGACGAAGCAGCCGTCCCCGCCGACGGTCATCAGGGTCGGCAGGTCTTCGCGCTTGCCGACTTCCATATCGTCCACACCGAAGGTCGGGGCGATATGAACGAGGCCGGTACCGTCATCCACGGAGACGTAATCCGCGGCGACGACACGGTGGCAGGGCTTCTCAAGCGGCAGGAACTTATAGAGCGGTTCGTACTTCTTGCCGAGCAGGTCCTTGCCCTTGAAGTGATCCACAACCGTGACGGGATCGTCGCCGAAGACAGCTTCCATGCGCTTCTCGGCGAGGATCAGGTATTCCTTGGAGCCGTCTTCGCGGGCGTGCTCAACCTTGACGTAGTCAATGTCCGGATGGACAGCGACGGCGACATTCGCGGGCAGGGTCCACGGGGTCGTGGTCCAGACCATCAGGGAGGTGTCGGCTTCGTCCAGCAGCTTCAGGCGGAAGGTGATGGAGGGGTCGTCGGCTTCTTTGTAGCCCTGGGCGACTTCATGATCCGCGAGCGGGGTGCCGCAGCGCGGGCAGTAGGGGACGACCTTGAAGCCCTGATAGAGCAGGCCGCGGTCGTAGAAATTCTTGAGGATCGCCCATTCGGATTCGATGAACTCATCCTTGTAGGTGACGTAGGCGGTATCCAGATCGACCCAGTAGGCGATGCGGTCCGTCAGACGTTCCCATTCCTGGATGTTCGTGAAGGCGGATTCTTTGCAGAGTTTATTGAACGGGCCGACGCCGTATTCCTCGATCTGCTGCTTGTGGGTGAAGCCGAGCTTCTTCTCAACTTCGATCTCAACCGGCAGACCGTGGGTATCCCAACCGCCGCGGCGGGAGATGTGGCATCCCTGCATGGTGTGATAGCGCAGGATGATGTCTTTGTAGGAGCGGGCCAGGACGTGATGAACGCCCGGCTTGCCGTTGGCAGTCGGAGGACCTTCGAAGAAGATGTATTCTCGGCCGCCCTTGCGGTTCTCGGTCGACTTGTGGAAGATGTCTTCCTCGTGCCA
This sequence comes from Anaerovoracaceae bacterium, assembly GCA_963600285.1. Taxonomy (GTDB): domain Bacteria; phylum Chloroflexota; class Anaerolineae; order Anaerolineales; family Anaerolineaceae; genus Flexilinea. Next base: position 2,509 of record CAVCBG010000100.1, on the reverse strand, counting down.
GAACTTCAGAATGGCCTCTTCCATCTCGTTGACATTCAATTTCGGTGAAACAGATTTAAACATTCAATAACCTCCGGGAAAAGACAGCGCGCCTTTTCGGTGTAATAAATATACAAATAAAAAACCCGTCCTCAAACAAGGGACGGGGATTCCGCGGTACCACCCTAATTCCTGCCGGGACGGCAGGCACTCATTGATCCCTTTCTCGCGGGATCGGTCCGCTCGGCTTACTCGCTGACGCTTTCGGCTTCGTGCTCCGGAATGATATTCGTCCGCCGCTGCGACCTCCGGCTCACACCCTCCCGGATTCGCTGTGTCCGCCGCACGGATTACTCGTTTCCATCAACGCGTTCCTTCCATTTTAACCGCAAGTTCTCCTTTTCGGTAGGAAATCCGCGCAAAAGGTTATTAATCCGAAAAAGAAACTCAAACGGCCTATTTGTCGTATTCATGATTAGAATAAAGGATTGAAAAGAAAGGTATTATCGATTATGAAAAAGACTGCTTTGATCTTATGTGTATTCGCGCTGCTGGCGGCGCTGACTTCAATCGTTATCGCGGATGAACCGGCTTACGACATTCCCCTCGCCGACCAGGGCGACCCGGCGCACTACGGCGCCATCCTTGAGGATGTGACCGCCATGCTGAACGGCCAAGAACCGGCTTACTTCGCCGCGGGCGATGAGCTCAGCTCCATTTATTCAATGGTCGCGAACAGTGAATACGCGAAGAATTTCGGTTACGCCGTCGTGGATATCAACGGCGACAACGTTGATGAACTTCTCATCGGCGAAAACCAAGGAGAGATGAACGGCACCGTCTTTTACAACGGCTTCACCCTTGTCAATGATCAGCTCAAAGAGCTCTTCAACGGCGGGGAGCGCGACTGCTGGTACGTGTCCGACGGCAATACATTCGTGAACGTGGGCGCCAACAGCGCGTTCAGCTCCGGCAGCTATGCTTACACGCTTGACGAAGGCAATCTGAAGTTCTCGGACGGGATCGTCTATGACAGCGAAGCCGCGGGCGGTCCGTGGTTCAAGGTCGTCGGCGCGGACGCCGCCGTGCAGGAGCCGATTACCGAGGCCGAAGTCACCGCCTTCGAGGACGCGCATCCTTATCTGAATATTGAGCTGACGCCGTTCGTGAAGTAAAGACGAAAGTCAAGTCACACAACAAATGCCGGATGAGATTCATCTCCGGCATTTGTTTTTATAATTAGAAGTATGGAAGAAAAAGAAGAACATATCAATCGTATCGGTCGGGACTTCAGCTTTTGGGGACTGATTTGGTTCGTCTTCCCATCGATCCTGACGAGTGTCGCTCAGCAGCTTTTCAAGACGCTGGACGACGGTTTGTTTGTTTCCCGCTTCGTCGGGAAAACGGCGCTCGCCGGGATCAACATTCTCGGCCCGCTGCACTTCCTGCAGCTGGCGTTGAATAATCTCTTCGCCATCGGCGGGGCGAACATCTCCTCCAAGCGCATGGGCGAGGGGAAGCAGCTCGAGGCCAAACAGGTCTTCAGCCGCATTGTCATCTCCGCCGCGGTGATCGGCGGGGCGATGGGCTTGCTTTTCAATATTTTCGCCGGCCCGCTCCTGAGCTTCCTCGGCGCGGATGATGAGCTGTACGGATACGCGCTGACCTCGCTGCGGACGGTGTTCCTGATCACGCCGATTTCCCTGATCAATGTGATCTTCAACTCCTACTTCTCCACCGCCGGCAAGCCGGTCATGGGCTTGATCTGCTCGATCGTCAACGGCGCGTTCAACATCATCGCGGATATCGTTCTCATCGTCGTGCTGAAGATGGGCGTCCTCGGCGCCTGCCTCTCCACCACGTTCGGCGAAGTTCTCATCTTCATCATCGGCTTGATCTTCTTCTGCGACAAGCGGAATGAGATTCATTTCGTCGCGCCGGAGGGGAACATCATCCCGACGACCATCAGCACCTGGAAATACAGCCTGCCGCAGTTCATCAACACCTTCTTCTTCTCGATCACGACGCTCATCACCAACCGCCAGCTGCTGGCTTACATCGGCAACGACGGCATCGCGGCGAACTCCATCGTCGGCGATCTGCGGCGTATTCTGACCTCGATGTTTTTCGGTTACATCGTCGCCTTCGGCCCGATCCTCTCCTACCATTTCGGCGCGAAGAACCGTCCGCGGATGCGCAAGCTGATGAAGCAGAACATGATCTTCTGGGTCGGCTCGTCCGTCATTCTCACCGGCCTCGGCCTGCTGCTGCGCGACCCGATGATCTCGATCTTCATCAAATCCGGGGAGAACACCACGGAGTTTTACAATCTCACCTATTACGGCTTGACGTTGGAGTTCCTCGGGATCCTGTTCTTCTCCTGGAATATTATTCTGTCGAGACTGCTCACGGCGGTCAACCTGCAGGAAGCCTCCACGCTCCTCGCCCTGATCCGCAATATCATCGTCCGCATCGCCTGTCTGATGATCCTGCCGCTGATCTTCGGCTGGCGCGGTATCTGGCTGGCGTC
>CAVCBG010000099.1:0-5593 GCA_963600285.1 Anaerovoracaceae bacterium | reverse complement strand
ACCAGCCAACCGAAGCCGAGGCTGAAGAACGGGAGGATCGCCTTGCCGACGTTCGCGACAGCGGATACACCGAGGGCGTTGAAGAAGTCGAACACCGCCGCGATCAGGGTGAAGACGGTCACGCAGCGGTACACGATCGGGTCGTGATCGAAGGCGCCGCCGAAGATGGAGAGCAGGATCAGGGTGATGACGAGCGGGTAGATGAACATCAGCACCGGGATGGCGTAGGTGATGATGGTGTTCAGGCCGAAGTTCGCGACACCGAAGGAGAAGACGCAGAAGCCGATGGCCCAGGCCTTGTAATGCTCACCCTTCGTGAACATCCCGTCGAAGGCTTCGCACAGGGAGGTGACCAGGCCGATGGCGGTCTTCAGGCAGGCGAGGGTGACGAGGATCGCGAGGAAGGCTTCGCCGAAGGCGCCGAGGTAATGACCGCTGAGCTGCGCGAGGGCGATGCCGCCGTTGGCGCTGGTCTCAAACAGGCCGCGGGACTGCGCGCCCATGACGCAGGTGGCGAGGTAAATCACGCCCATCGCCAAGCAGGCGAAAATGCCGGTGAAGATGGTGTTCTTCGTGATGTCTTTGGATTCGGTGACGCCGAGCCCGCGGATGACATTCACGACCACGATACCGAACGCGAGGCTGGCGATGGCATCCATGGTGTTGTAACCTTCAAGGAAGCCGTTGGCGAAGGCGCCCGTCGCGTATGACGCATCCGGTTCAACGGAGGAGACCGCCGCGGAGGGATTGAGCAGCGAGACGATGATCAAAACGAAGTAGAAGGCGAGGAAGACCGGGTTGATCAAGCGGCCGATCCAGGTCATGATGCCCTTCGGCTTCAGGGAGAAGAACATCACCACAGCGAAGAAGAGCAGAGAGAAGATCAGCAGCGCGATCTTGTTGGAGCTGAAGATCGGTTCCAAGCCGACGGTGAACGCGGTCGTGGCGCAGCGCGGAATCGCGAAGAAGGGGCCGATGGTCAGATAAAGCAGCACGGTGAAGAAGACGGCGTATTTTTTGCCGATCTTCCCGGCGAGCTCATGCAGCCCGTTCGAGCCGGTAATGCCGAATGAGGCAACGCCCAGCATCGGCAGGCCTACGCCGGTGATGACGAAGCCGAAGAACGCGGGCCAAAGGTTGCGGCCGGCGATCTGCCCGAGGTGGACCGGGAAGATCAGGTTCCCCGCCCCGAAGAACATACCGAACAGCATGCTGACGATAGAGATTGATTCCTGAAAACTTAACTTCTTTTTCATAGCAAAACATCTCCCTGTTTCAAAAATATTCGCGTTCCTCCGACAGCAGCCGGTAAATGGAAAACTTAGGTAACAATTATAAACCAAAAGACGCAGAAAATTCAACCGGTTTCGCCTATTCCTTACAGACCGCGGATTTTCGTTTTTACACGCATTTCCCTTTTTACTGCTATAATTAATCAAACTTTATAAAATCACGACAGGTAGAGAATCTATGAACAGCAAGAAAAAGTTATTTGTCTTTCTGTTGGACGCCCTCTGCGCGTCCGACGTGGAGTTTATCAAGGATCTCCCCCACATGGGGCGGATCATCCGCGAAGGCGCGCTGATTGAGCACGTAGAACCGATTTACCCCTCGTTCACCTATCCCTGCCACTGCGCCATCGTAACCGGCAACACCGTCAAGGGACACGGCGTCCCGCATAATGAAATGCTCGAAGTCGAGAACCCCGACGCGCCCTGGTACCGCATGCGCTCCGCCATCAAGTGCGACACGATCTTCGACTACGCCCGCCGCGCGGGACTGAAGACCTGCTCCCTTTCCTGGCCGGTTTCCGCCGGCGCGGACATTGACCTGAACATGCCGATGAGCATCCCCCTCGGCTACAAGGGATACAATCCGCTGCAGTACCTCGAGGGCGTCTCCACGCAGGACCTCCTCGACCGTTATTACTGGAAGTACGGCCGCTTCATCAAGGGCGAGGCCCGCAACCTGGATAACTACACCATGGCGCTCGCGCCGGATATCATCCGCGATTACGGACAGCCGGACCTGATGTACGTGAAAATGTGCGACCTCGACACCGTCCGCCACAACCTCGGCGTGAAATGTCCCGAAGCCTACGAACAGCTCCGCAAGCACGACGAGGAATTCGCCGTCTTGGAGGAATCCATCCGCCGCTACGGCGACTTTGAGAACACGAATTTCGTCATCCTCGGCGACCACGGGCAGCAGGACATCAAGCATTACTGCAACATGAACCTCGTCCTCAAGCAGCACGGTTTCCTGACCGCCGACGAGAACAATCACCTCATCGACTACGACGCCTACTGCTTCTCCACCTGTATGTCCGGCTGGATCAAGCTCAAGAACCCGGACGACGCGGAGATGAACCGGAAGGTCTACAGCTTCCTGATGGAGCTGAAGGACGACCCCGAATTCCCGATCGGCGTGGTCATGACCAAGGAAGAAGCCTTGGACCGCTACGGCCTCGTCGGGCCGTTCGACTTCATCATCGAGGGCGCGGAGGACGAGCCGACGGAGTTCGAGGCGACGTTGAAGGGCGAGGACCTCTTCAAAGTCCACCTCGACACCCACCGCTACCTTTCCGTAGCGAGCCACGGACACATGCCCGAGCGGGACGAGACCACGACCTTCTTCGCCTGCGGTCCCTCCATCCGCAAGGGAATCGTCATCCCGCGCACGCAGCAGATCAACGAAGCCCCGACGATGGCCGCCATGGTCGGGCTGAACATGGACAAATGCGAAGGCCATGTTTTGACGGAACTCCTTGCCGACTGAACCGGCCGGCTTATAGATAACAGAGAGGGATACATATGGAAGTTAGACTCGAGAACCTCACCAAGCATTTCGGACCCACGATCGCGGTTGAGAACTTCAACGCGGTGCTGGATTCCGGAGAACTGACCGCCCTGCTGGGCCCTTCCGGCTGCGGCAAGTCAACGATTCTGAATATGCTTTCGGGCATTGTTCCTGTCACGAGCGGACGGATCCTCTTCGATGAGCGCGATGTGACCGATTTGGAACCCGCGGACCGCGGCATCGGTCTGGTCTTCCAGAACTACGCGCTCTATCCGCACATGACGGTGGAAGAGAACATCGCCTTCCCGCTTGAGATCAAGGGACTGCCGAAGGCCGAGCGCAAGGAACGCGCGCTGGAGATGGCGAAGCTGGTGCATGTGGATGAATATCTGAAGCGCAAGCCGGCGCAGCTCTCCGGCGGTCAGCAGCAGCGCGTCGCCATTGCCCGCGCCCTCGTCAAGCAGCCGCAGCTGCTGCTCCTCGATGAGCCGCTGAGCAACCTCGACGCCCGCCTCCGCATTGAGATGCGCGAAGAGATCCGCCGCATTCAGCTGGAAACCAAGGTCACGACGGTCTTCGTCACCCATGACCAGGAAGAGGCGATGAGCATCTCGGATTCCATTATCCTGATGAAAGCCGGCGTCCTCCAGCAGGAAGCCAAGCCGCAGGAGCTTTACGACCAGCCGGTGAATGAGTTCGCCGCGGACTTCCTCGGCACGCCTCCGATCAACAAAGTCTTCGGCGTCATTGAAGACGGCGCCGTCCGCATTGACGGCGGGCCTGCCTGCAAGCTCAGCGGCCTCGAGTCCCTTGAGAACGGCCGCAAGGTTCACTTCTCCATCCGCGCCGAGAGCTTCCATATCAATGAAGGCGAGCCGTTGATGGAGGGGACGATCACCCGCATCTTCGTCATGGGCAAGGAACAGCTGGCGTACGTCAAGCTCGGCGATTTTGAGGTCCGCGCCTACATTGACTCCGAACAGGATCTGAAGACCGGTCAGACCGTCCAAATCGGCCTGCGCAGCAAAGGCGTCTTCGTCTTCGACGCCGAGACAGGGGAGAGATTAAAATGAACGCCGCCACCGATAAGAAGCGCAGGGTGAGGCTGTTCCTGCGGAAATTCAAGCCCCTGCTGTATCTGCTGCCGTTCCTGACGGGCGTGGCGGTCTTCTCGCTGTACCCGATCGTGAACGTCGTCATCATGTCGTTCAAGGAGAACTACAAGTACCTGACCGGCAAGTTCAGCGGATTCGGCTTCGCGAACTACGCCTACGTCCTCCACAGCCGCGACTTCCAGAACGCGATCCAGGTGACGTTCAAGTACGTCCTCATCGCCATTCCGGTGTCGATGTGCCTTTCAATTGTGATCGCGAACCTCTTGAATAAGAAAATCAAGTGCCGCGCCCTCTTCCAGACCGCGTACTTCCTGCCGATGGTCACCTCCGTGACGGCGGTCGGCCTGACGTGGAAATACATGTTCAACTACAAATTCGGCGTCATCAACTGGTTCCTGAGCCTCTTCGGCATCCAAGCCGTGAACTGGCTGCAGGATCCCTCCGCGAACTTCTGGGCCTTGGCCATCTACGGCATTTGGTCCATGATGCCGTTCACGATCATCCTGCTGCTGGCGGGTCTGCAGAACATCGACCCGATGTTTTACACCGCGGCGCGCGTTGACGGCGCGAAGGAGACGCGGATCTTCTTCCGCATCACCCTGCCGCTGCTTTCGCCGACCATCTTCCTCGTGCTGATCATCAACTCCATCAGCGCGTTCAAAGTCTTCAACGAGCTCTTCCCGCTCTTCTCCGGGCCGGGCATCGGCAAGAACCTTTACACCATGGTGTATTACATCTACGAACAGTTCCGCGGACGCACTCCACCGAAGTACGGCTACGCGGCCGCCGCTGCCGTCATTCTGTTCTTGATCATCTTCGTCTTCACCATGATCCAGCAGTGGATCCAGAAGAAGTGGAAGTATTAATGGAGTGTGGTTTATGAAAAAGATCAAATTCTCGTCAATTCTGACTTATCTCTTCCTGATCCTGGGCGCCGCCATCATGGTGTTCCCGTTCTTTTGGATGATCACCGGGTCATTGAAGACCAACGCGGAAGTCTCCGTCTACCCGCCGCAGTGGCTGCCGAAGTCCTTCTACCTCGGCAACTATGAGTTCGCGCTGAAGACGGCTCCCTTCGCCAAGTATTTTCTGAACTCCGTCATCGTCTGCCTCGCCTCCGTGTCGGTGTGCACGCTGACGACGATCCTCGGTTCCTTCGCCTTCTCACGGCTGCGCTTCCCGGGGAGATCGGCCATCTTCGGCGCGCTGCTCGCGATGATGATGGTCCCGTTCGAGATGCTCGTCATCACCAACTACCGCACCATCACGAAGTGGGGCATTCACGACACCCTGTGGGCGCTGATCATCCCGTTCATGTCGTCGATCTTTTACACCTATATCCTGAAAAACTTCTTCGACAGCATCCCCGACGCGCTGTATCAGTCCGCCCGGGTGGATGGGTGTTCGGATTGGAAATATCTGTGGCGGGTGATGGTCCCGATCGCGAAACCGTCCCTCGTGACGATTATTCTCCTGAACGCCATCGCCAGCTGGAATTCCTTCCTCTGGCCGATGCTCGCGACGAACTCCGCCGCCACCCGCACGCTGCCGTTCGGTCTGTATAACTTCGTGACCGAAGGCGGCGCGAAGAACGAAGTGATGATGGCCGCCGCCACGATCGTCGTTCTTCCGATGCTCATCCTCTTCCTCTTCGCCCGGAAGTACATCGTCAACGGCGT
>CAVCBG010000098.1:0-5665 GCA_963600285.1 Anaerovoracaceae bacterium | reverse complement strand
AGCTCCCCGGCGAAGCTCCCCAGCCAGGTGACCGGGTAGCCGTCCTCGGTGCGCGGGACGGAGAGGATATCGGCGGAGATATTCAGCGCCGGGATCTGCAGGACGCGGTCCAGCGGACGGTAGACGACATCCGCGGGCTTTTCGGCAAGCACGCCGTGGGAGAGTCCCGTCGCCGGAAGCTCTTCGCCCGGTTCGAAGGGGATGAAGGTCAACGGCGTCGGCGTCTCCTTCGGGAATTCCAGCGAGCCGTTCGGCGTCTCGGTCGGGAATTCCTCCACTTCGTTCGGCTCGTTCGGGGTGATTTCGAAACCGCCGCCGGGCTTGTCCGGCGTTTCCTCAACCGTTTCATTCGGCACGGTCGGCGTGGCGGTCGGCGTCACTTCGGGAACGAACGTGTCGGTCGGAACCGGCGTATCCGTCTCGGTCGGGACCGGCGTATTCGTCTCGGTGGCTTCCGGGGTGGGAGTCTGTGTCGGCAGTTCGGGGACGACTTCCATGCGGCACATTTCAAAACCGGTCGAGATGAGGTAGACGGAGCCGCCGTTGTCAAGATTGACGCCGGAGCCGGTCATGTCGAGCGGCGTGTGTTCGTAGTCGGGGCTGAAGCAGAAATCCACCCCCAGGCGAAGGGCGGCGCCGTCCTCAACGCGGATGGCGGAGCCTTCGGATTCGTACGCGGAGGTGTCAACGCCGACATCGATCAGTTCGAGCGAGGCGGTTTTGCCGGTGACGAGGATCAGCGGCGAGATCCCTTCTCCGCAGGGCTTGATGGTGACGTTGTCCAAGGCGGCCTCCCCGCGGATGGTCACGGTGCCGCAGATGTAGAGCGTGTCGTCGTCCTGATGGTACGGCAGATAGCCGTCGAACGTCAACAGCGCTTGGTCGGCGCTCGTCCCGGCGTTCGAATCATCGCCGGCAACGCCGTCAATGTACCAGTCGTTCGCGGAAACCGCGGCGGGAATTGTCAGCAGCACAAGCAGCAGAAGGAATATCGTTCGTTTCATAAGTCACCTCGTGACTTCATTATAACAGAACCGCGGAAAAATATTAACAATTTCTCAAACGAATTTCGGCCCGATTTCAAAAGAAATTCGGGCCGAATTTAAAAATTTCAGAGAATGGGGCAATAGAAAGAAGCCGCTAAACTTCTATCACCGGAACATATGATCACGAATGTATTGATACCGATCCATCGTTTCTGTATTCATATATTTTTCAACAAATGCCCGTTCAGATTTATCCATATCAGCAATAGGTTCCAAAACAGAATAGTCAAGAATTTCCAACACATCAGTATCGTTAGAACAAGCCATATTCTCAAAGAAGCCGAAAACTTTATTGGTGATCTGTTTGTCAGTTTTGCACCATTCTTTGAGCAAGGGAACGATGATGAAAGAAAATATGATATGCATACCATCTTCTTCAGCTATTTCTTCCTCTACCATCTTTTTTCTTACGGTAGTTTCAATTTCAGGAACAGCGGAAAATAAATCAGATAATACAGTTATGTATTTCATCAATGTCCTCCTATTGCATTTCTCAGATCATTTACTAATTTTTGGGCTAAAAGCCGATCGGATTCAGACAAATTTCTGTTTCGTAATATTCTTTTTTCAATATGCCGAATCATTTCCTTTCCCTTTTGAATGTGGGTAGTACCGCCTTTTCCAACACTAAGCCCCGTAGCTTTTTCAAATTTAATCGCTGCTGCGGTTCCTCCATCTCCGATAAAAGATCCTTCGCGATATAGTTCTTTGATTGCAATTTGCAATTTATCATCACTTGCGTGAGCTAACAGTCTGTTTCGTTGGTTTGTTCCTATCCAATTTTTGTATTTGGCCGGCAATGCTTTCCCGTTAGGACCAACGAAATAATCTGTTTGGTCGATTAAGGCTTTTTCAACACGGTCAGCATTATTGCTCGCTGCAATTTTACTGTTGAATTGCTCGAAAGACCCTTGAGTTCCTTTTGTTCCGAAAGAAATCTCCGAGCTTTCTCCTGATGACATTATAATGCCTCCTTTTTGATTCGAGCTTGGTTTCGCCGTCGCATTGTATTGTCGACAATCAAAACATTGATTCCTTTTGAGATGGCGTACGAGAACAATTTCATCGATGTTTCATCCTTCCCGCACACAGAATAAACCAAAATTGTTTTTAGAGGAAAATTGTCAACAACAAATTTGACTGTTTCCTTAACTCTTACTCGGTCGCGAGCTCTACGAACATGACCTTTTGTGCTGAAACACATTACTGTGCAATTTTCCAGTCCGCTTAGATACTTCGGCAAGCTATCCTTTTTGAGATAGATTGCGTTCGGTATTACCACGGCACCCAATTCAAGAACAAACCAGAGCATGATTATCCTAATCTTTAACAGTCTGCTTTCGTTTTCAAACCGCCAGATGTCGTCAAAGAGTGAATAATCCGGGCCTATAATGAAGTTGATTCCTGCATACAGCTCCTTATATTTTTCTAGCAGGTTTTTGTCCTTTCGATAGATTGCTTCATATAAGCCATCTCTTTTATCGAACGACTTGTCAAATGTATAAAAACTAAGAGCTGTTGCGGGTGTCAAATGATATTTTGACTTTTCTGTATTGAGAACAATGTAATCAGGATACACATGGGGATCACAATAATGAATCGGTAAATCATATTTATTTAATTCCGATTGATTCAATAAATCAGCAATACCAAGATTTAAAAGATATTTCATCTCTCGTGGTTTACGGAAGGTTGTCCCATCTTCATTTTGCGTTTTTGCACTAACTTTTCTCATAAATGCTCCTATTGAGAACAGAGCTGTATTATATAAAAAAGTACAGCTTCAATATAAAGGCACAAATAAATCTGCGAACCTTAAACATTCACAAATTTAAATCAGCACACTTGTCAAAAGAAATGGGAATTGGTATAATCAATTTAAGAATGAGGGTGATTATATGGTTTCCAATTCCATTTCATCCGCTGAAGCAGCTAAAAGTCGCAATTTTAGCTGCTTTTTGATAGAGCCGAAATCTCTTCGTTTGAATCGTCTTCTTGACAATTCTGAGATTTGTCGATCTGCTCCTCGTCATTTATTATACTACTTATTTGTATTTTTATTGCTTCACAATTGTTTTTATTTTGCACTAACCTCCGCATTTTTCATGTCAAATTCAAATATATTTTCATTATAATCGAATTCGCCGGGAACTTTGTAAGAATAATTCTTTAAATCCCAATTCATGATTTCGCACAAATACCCAAGTAAATCTTTATTGTTCCAGCGAACAGATACAATATTTCTGTCATTTGGGCGGTAAAAAGCAATTGCCTGCGGCGTTCCTTCCTCACCTGGCTCTACTGCCATCATTTTCTTTTCGGCATCGATATATAGATTTACAAATGCAGGACAGCCCAGTTTAACAATTGTTGCTTTGCTGAATGTGAGGCCATTGTTTGTGATAGAGATCGAAGGAATTCCGTTTACTAAAATGAATGCTTTATATCCTTCTTTCATTTTCTCCTCCTTCATCTTATTTTCGTTTGAAAATCTTTGAATCCGATGCGCACTACCATATACTGATGTAATAATACCATATATATCTATATTTTGTCAATTCGCAAATAATATCCAAATAGAATCTTGATTTCTGTACTCTTGATTTCTGTTACATCGAGTAGTATAGATTCTACGGTATGCCTTCTTTCTCTTTATTATTAGTATTAATTATGTAGAAAGCTAAAATATAAGCAAACAGCAGTGAAATAAATGGCATGAAATTGAGACTTTGTAAACAAAAAACGGATGACACGAAAACAATTATTGCAACTTTACTGGAATTTATCTTTGTTTGTTACCGGAATCATTCACAACACTCTTGCACTTGCATTGTTATATTTATATTAAGGGGCTAAAACCTCCTGGGAGAATGAATTCAATGAAAAGGGCGTAAATAGCTATTTATAGCGGCGTAATTTATCGACCATATCTCGGTAAAAATAGTACCGGTAATTTATCATATGTTGAGAGTCAGATTATAACAGAACCGCGGAAAAATATTAACAATTTCTCAAACGAATTTCGGCCCGATTTCAAAAGAAATTCGGGCCGAATTTAAAAATTTCAGAGAATGGGGTCGTCGAACGAACAGGGCAAAGGCAGATCGCCGTCGAAATCCGTGTAAAACGGGAGGCTGCCGTCCTCGAAAACGGAGAGCGCCGCGGAGAGGACGAGGTCGTCGTGAATGAGGCGGCCGGTCGCGGGGTCGCGGGTGCCTTCGGGGACGCCCCAGCGGACTTGACTGCCGTTTTCGGCGGGGGAGATGCGGCAGGCGCGGAGCTCACGGAAGAACATCCGCTGCAGCAGCGCGGGGTCGGAGAGGATCTCGAAGCGGTCGGTCTTCGGGTCGAACGGCGACTCCTCCGCGGCGGAGAGCTCATCCGCGGCGTATTCCTGCCAGCGTCCGCTCCCGGTCATGGCCAGGAATTCCCACGCCATGCGGGATTTGTTCGCGGCGGTGATGTCGTAGGCGGAGACGATCCCCGGGAAGCGGCGGTTGAGGTAATCCGAGAGCAGGCAGCCGAGCCCGGTGTGGTCGAGAACGGCGCGGCGCGGTTCCCAGCGGATGAACTCCGCGGAGACTTCCTCCTCAAGACGGGCGGCGGGGAGATTGCGGTAGTAACGGCGGGCGCGGACCTTCCACACCGGCCCCTCGCCCGGGGCGTTCGGCGGGCAGACTTCGCAGATGGTCAGCACCGTCGCGTCGCGCCGGTCGCCGAATCCCTGCTCCGTGCGGGACTTGACGGACATTTCATCCGAGCCCGCGATGTCGATGAGGAAGACAACGCACGCCTCCGCCTCCGGGAAGTCCTGCGGCCGATGGCTGCCGCGCATGGCGGCGAGGCGTTCGGCGGAGAACATCCCCGTCAGGTCGCCGATCTCCTCGCAGAAGTACTGCGTGCGGACGGTCGGATGGTCGCGTCCGAGGAGGGCGGTCTGCTGACGGACGAACTCCGCGTACGCCGGCACCTCCTGTCCCACGCGGACGGCATCCGTCAGGAAGGCGCGGCCCTCGGGGAGCGCGGCGCGGTATTCGCGGGCCAGGAGGGTGTGCTCGTCCCAGACCGTTCCCCAGAAGACGCGGGCCGCGTTCGTGGAGGCCGCCATCGGCGCGGCGTCGCGGTCGAATTTCGCGATCGAGACCGACTGCGCCTCATCCACTTCGAGGAGAATGTCGGCCGTCGCGCCGATGATCGCGGCGCCCGGGGCGGCGGACATGTAGCGGACGGATGTATTGCCGAAGACGGTGCGGTCTTTGCCCGTCCGCTCGGGACGCAGACCGTCGACCTCCGCGCCCTTCTCGAGGACGGTTTCGAGGCGTTCGCAGCTGATTTTCCCTTGGGTCTTGGACGTGGGGATGACCTTGACGATCGTCCCGCCGCGGTCCTGATTCGCGAGGAGCAGGGCGCATTCCAACTGCGCCTGCGTCTCATTCTTGCCCGACTGGCGCGGCATGATGACGGCGAAGGATTCGCCCCCGTGCCGCATCGCGCCGGCGTACACCTGCCGCAGCGCCTCGGCCTGGTACGACCGCAGCCGTACCCCATTGCGGATCTCGGCCAAGGCCACCGGGTCCAGCAGCATCTCGATCATTGAACGAAGTTGAGTATCCATGAGG
>CAVCBG010000097.1:0-5689 GCA_963600285.1 Anaerovoracaceae bacterium | reverse complement strand
GTCTCAAGAAGGCTTCAACGTCATCCGCATGATCGCGTACTTCGATGAAGGCGTTCACAAGGTCTTCGTTGCAATCCGAAAGATAACAATCATTCTTCGGCTCTAACGAGAAGAAAACGGACGCGCTCCCCATAAACGGCTCGAAATAATTGTTGTAGTCAAGGCCTTGAATCAGGTCTTGCACATATGGGATCAGCCAAGATTTCCCGCCGGCCCAGCGGATCAAAGACTTATTCTGCGACATCAGTATTCCCTCACGAGTTCAATCAAATAATACTTCGCCCGCGTATACGCGATATAGTTCATATTCTCCGAAACTTCGCGGGAATGAATGTACACGGCCATGTCCGCCTCTAAGCCCTTGTAATCCTCGATAGACGATATCCGTATCTCATTCGAGGAAGACGGCTCCTCTTCCGTGAAAATCCATTTCGCGATCCCGGCCGGGTAATCCTTGACGAATCGATGAATGTCGTCCACGATCAGAACCAGGGACGTGTTCGGTAAGTATTCGTCCTCGATATACTTTCTGAAGAGCACCTCCAGGCGGTGCGTCATCTGCCCTTTTTCGGTAATGTATTCCGTGGTCGGTGTCGGGCCCTCTACCGGATTGGAGATCACATCCGTGCCGAGCTGCGTTTTTTCGGCTGTCCAATTGTAGATATTCGCGGTATTGCGGATATTCTCATGGAGCAGAAACGGCTTCGTATGAATCGCGAATCCGTTGTTGAAGCTGTCCTGCCGGAGGATCTGCACATCGTCATAGAATACGCCGAGCCGCGAAGTTTCATCCCGAAGCAGCGCATTGACAAGCTGCGCCGTTTCTTCCGTCAAGTCCTGCGCCTCATCCACATAAATCGCTGAATAATACGGATGCTCCTCACGAAGGCCGGCAAGCGCGCCGTGATAATTCGGCGCCTGCAGTTCATCGAAGTGATTCACGCATTTGCGAAGGAGGCTCGCCAAATCAAGCACGTCGATCCTCGGGTCGAGATGCGTCCGCACTTTTTTCGCAAGATGAGCCGACGAGCACAGGAACAACACATCTTCGCCGCTTGCCGAAGACTCCGCGGCCATTTTCATGGCGATCCATGTTTTCCCGGTACCGGCTCCGCCTTTGATGTAGAAGCGATTCACATTCTTGAGAAAATAAACGTAATTGTCCTGCACGCGGTTGATCACTTCAAGCTGCCGCTCTTTGTATTCTACCAATGCCCCGGCCGCGGCGGAAATAGCCAGCCGTTCACGGATCATCTCCATCAAAGCTTCATGCTGCCCGGGTGGATAGAACCAATTATATTTTTTGCCTTTCCAAAGGCGGAACATGCCTTTGATCTTGCCGGCAACAGAGTTCAGGTCGTTACAGTCAATGGTGCAGTCGCGGTGCCGTTTATCCAGCGTAATGCCGTCGCCGACCGCGTAAAACGGGAAAACAGCGCACGCGCCGAATATCCCCGCGTAATCCATGTTGTATTTGGCGGAAAACGTCTTCGTGAAGTAGTACATACTCTGTTCCGCCTGATCGTAAGGCGAACGGTTCAGCTTATGCTCCCCATGCGTGTTATCGCCGACATACCAGACATTATCCTCAATGCGGATGCTGCTGCCGCCTTTTACTTCCAGGCAGAGGAAACCGTATTCCGGACTGGTTACGATAAAATCGGCTTCCGAGTTTATCGGTTTTCCGTCTATACGATCTGTCCATTTGACAGAATAAAAGACTTCAAACGAATCCGGCAGCTGTGTCTGCAGCGCGTGATATACGATCCGCTCTGAATCGGTGGGCATATATTCTGCGATACTCTTTGGATACATGACGGCCATGATTACATCTCCCAAAAACCAATCTTCGGAGCGGAAGCACCATCAATCGAGTAAAGATATTTCCGCCCGAGTTCGGCGTTGAAATGATTGCAGGATATTTCCGGAATGATCAGACAGGCGCTGCAGGCGGTGCCGTCTCTCTCTGTACAGATGGGGTCGAAGACGCAGCTTTTGGATTCATCGAGAACTTTGCGCAGGAAATACGCGTAGCTCGATTCCGCCATTCCCGATAACGCGCCGAGCGGGATGCCTTGGCTGGTCTGCGCATATATGAATATGCTCGCGGTTTCGACGATAATGATTTCCGTCAAAGAGTTCCCGGAAAGGCCGCTGATCTCCCCGGCTGTGTTGATAAACGCGTGCGACATTGAATGGAGCAGCGCGAACACATTCTTGGTGATCACTTCCTGCTCATCGATTTCGCCGAACATGGATATCACGTCGCTGTGAACGTATTCCGCGAACCATCTCTTGATCGACTGTTCGTCTTCCAAATCGGGAAGGATCTCTTCCGGAATGATCTCGTTTTTCAGAAGCCATTCGATGATCTTCCGCTGACTGATCTCAAACAGGATGCCTTCCGTGTCAAGCTTCGCGCCGTACACCAAATTCGCGGTGCCGTCCCGAGTGCGGTCAAAGGCATTCAGCTTGAGCCGGCAATTCTTATTGTTTGAGTTCTTTGGGTCTGCTACCTTTCTCGAATATCCGTAAGTGCAGTTCACGATCTGAATATCGCACGAGACCTGCATATTCTCGATGCCCATCCGACGGTTCATCTGATGGATCTCATCCGCGGAGTCAATAAACTCCATCTCTAATTGCCGGCGAATGGAATCTTCCAAAGTAATAACGCGTTTGGCGTATTTGATGGTGTCGTACTGCATCAATTTGAATGAGAAGTTGTTCAGCCATTCATTATAGGCGGCGAGGTTCTCCGCCTTCTTCTTGGCGAACAGTTCGTCGCAGGCAGCGACGTATCTCTCGATACTTTTCGCGCTTTGACCGCCCGCATTGGTTTCAAGTATATGGTTGACCGCGGCTTCAAATCCGTCTTCATGCACCAGTCCTATCTCAATTAATCCGCGGACTGTCGCCTCCGCCTCTTTTCTTTTCGAATCACTGCGGAAAGCGTCGCTGAAAGCCAGCTCAATATGATTCAATATGTATTCGTAGTCTTCGGTGGATATTTTCCCAAACCAACGGCAGACGATGGCTTTCTGTGCTTCAAGCCCTTTTTCATAGAACCGACCGCTGCGCTCGTCAACAAGGTTGATGATCCGAAGCGTAAAAGGTTTATAGTTTCTGCCGGAGCTTGCGTTGTCGGGGACCAGTCTTGCTTTGCAATTCGGGCAGGTCTGCATAAATTCCGCGGCCTTCTCGCTGCTGCCGCTGCGGTAGAACATCTTATATTGCGACTCATTCGGCCTGAATTTGAAGTCTTTTACGCCGTGTACGAATGGGATCTTCACCGGCTGCGCGTATCCGCATTCGCAGGCGTAAATCATCTGAAGCTGTTTCACGGAACGTTTGCCGCACTCGGGGCATTTCCATGAATATTTGTGCACATCTTCGGCGGACTTCATTTCAAAAGCTTTGCCGCAGGAGCTGCAGTAGAAAACCAATGGAGAGATCTCGCCGATGATATCCGGGATGCCTTCGTTGCAGGCCGGCTCAACAATGCAGAATGAATTCACGCCGTCATCCAATTTGAACGCGCTGATGTCGCCCTCCCGCTTGCCGAACAGGCGGATTTGGCGTTTGATTTCCCCCTCAATGAAGTTCTCGTAGATGCCGGTCATTTTGATATAGTTCCAGTTTCGGATGCGAGCCGTGACCGCGTCATTTGTCTCCGTCTTATCGGAAACCCACATCTCCGGCAGAAATTTATATACAGCTTGGTTTTTGCTTCGCTTCATGGTGTCCGCCCTCTCAGATCTTTATCTCGATCTGCTCTTCTGTGTCTCTCAAACTGGTCATCGGCTTTTTCCGACCGCGTGAGAATTTCGCGATCGCGTCGGAAAGGAATTCGCTCTTGTCGAAGTTCCCGTCTCGAATTCCGGTCAGAATATTGGTGACTTCCTCCCGAATGGTTTCTTCATAGGCAAGGGACAGCTTCTCCTGCGGGGTGCATCCGTAGATCTCGGTCATTTTCTTGATAACGTCTTCGATGTCAATGGCTCCGTCGGTGAGCAGCTTTTTCACTTTTACAGCTTTGTAAAGGTTCTCCTCACCGGCCTGCCCCGCGTAATACTGCATGATCAAACCGGCAAGCAGCCCGGGGAGGGTGCTGTAAATCGCGTTCTTCGCCCAGCGGTTGATCGGGACCGATTCCACCAAGTCGTCTTTATTTTGATGGAAGACCACGAAATTTTTCAGATAAGAACGATCGCGGACCCGCATCAGGCGGATGATATCGATCACGATCCCTGTATGTTTGCGACCGGTGCGGGAATACGCCTGAATGTATTCGGCGTTGTTATTGGGCATGCCGAAGAAGTACATGACATTGAACGAATCCTCATCCACGCCGTGTGAGATCGTGCTCGTCGCCAGCAGCAGATTGGTGCTCTC
Organism: Anaerovoracaceae bacterium; assembly: GCA_963600285.1. GTDB lineage: Bacteria > Chloroflexota > Anaerolineae > Anaerolineales > Anaerolineaceae > Flexilinea. Next base: position 1,294 of record CAVCBG010000097.1, on the reverse strand, counting down.
AAAGTTCTTGCGGTTGGCTTGAATATCAAACAACGCTTTCCTGACTTCCTGAAAGTCGACGTCGCTCGTCATCTGCTTGATCGCGAATTTCGGAACGCCCTTCGCTTCCAGATAGTTGTTGCCCTGATTTCGGAAGGCGTTCTCCAGCTCCATCGCGTCCTGTTTGCGGTTGTTGTACACAAGCTCGATCCAGTAGTCATACAGCATTTCTTTGTAATCTTCGATGCTGCCGGTGAAGCCTTTCTCGCGAAGCGCGGCGCAGCCTTCTTCGGGGAACTGGATCATGCGGTAAACGACAAGCCGCATGATATAAACGGATTCCCACATCCCATCCGTGATTGACCGGCCGTAAGGCGCATATCCCAAGAGGATTCGGGTGACGTCTTCTTCATCGGTATAGGAATAGAAGTCCTCGCCGCTTTTTACGGAAGGATATTCACAGGGGAATCTGCGGCCCGCCATGTGGTACAGGTTTTGAATATGCTCCTTGTACATGGAAATCGTCGCGGTCGCGCCGATAAAACGGATCTGTTTCCTTTGCGAAGACGGCACGAGTTTCTTCGCGTAGTAGTTGATGAATGATTCGTAATGCGCGTCGAATGTACCGAGGCTCTCTTTGACAAGATGCATTTCATCCTGGATAAAGAGGGTGGGGACGGGATCTTTCAGCAGCCCGACAGGCTTTACCGCGTCCCGATGGGTGCAGGCGTCGCAAGCGCATTGGGAGCCGCCGGTAAAGCCGTGAACAGGACAGCGGTTTTTGACTTGCCCGAAAAGCGCTTTGAATTCATTGCCGATGCCGAGCATGGCCATTTTATCGATCGTGCTCACGACGATGGACGGCAGATACCTATAGATCTCGCTGTCGACGATCAGAATCGGCAGCACATCCGCTTCACAATCGGGATTGTCGCAGATATGCTCCAATTTCCATTTCTCACGATCAAAGCGGACGTTGACGGTCTTCTTCCCGCAGCAGGGACAGGTGTCAATAAACCGATAGTAGTCGTTCAGCGTGTCTTGATCGCTGTCCAAAATCAGGCTCTTGGAATTGCCGCTTCTGCCGCGGTCGGATAAGACTTCTTTAACGGTGATCTTATTGGGCGTGTTGCTCTTCCCGACATAAAAACCGACCTGAAACGGATTGGAAGAGCAAAGCTCATCGCTCTTTTCGCGGATGAAATTGGCCTTCATCACGATCGTCAGCACGCGGTCAAGCTGCTGCACCGCGAGAAGACGAAGCGGATATTTCAAGAATGCCGTGATGCCGTCATTCTTCCCTCTGAGCCGGTCA
>CAVCBG010000096.1:0-5725 GCA_963600285.1 Anaerovoracaceae bacterium | reverse complement strand
ACGGTGCTCAGCTGGGAAATGTCGCGGACGTCGATCGTCAGGTCGTTCGTCACGTAGTTGTGCGCGGCCTTGACGTTCATGTTCTCCAGGTTGACGCCCTCGGTCAGCAGGGTCTTGGTAATGTCATTGACGAGGCCCTGGCGGTCGTATGCCTTGACGACAACGTTGACCGGGAAGGTCTGCTCCGCCTCGCCCCAGGTCACGTCGATCAGGCGCTCCGGGTTCTTGACGCGGCGGACATTCGGGCAGTCCTTTTTATGGATCGTGCAGCCGCGTCCGACGGTAACGTAACCGATGATGTCATCCCCCGGCGCGGGGTTGCAGCAGCGCCCGCAGGTGGTGTAAATGTTGCCGACGCCGAGGACGTGCACGGTCGAATCGGACGACTGCCCGACCCGCTGCGGCTGGCGCAGGCGCGGACGGAAGATCTTCAGCTCTTCGTTGATCTTACTGATCACGCGCATGGTGGTGAGGTCGCCGCAGCCGATCGCGGCGTACATGTCATCAAGCGTCTTGAAATCGAGCTTCTCGGCAATGCTGTCCAGCTCAACATCCTCGATCGCGAGGCGGGTCATTTCCGTCTTCAGCGCCTTGCGGCCCTGGGCAATGTTCTGCTCACGGTCCTGGGACTTGAACCACGAACTGATCCGTGAACGCGCTTTCTGGGTGTGAACCATGCCGAGGCTCGGGTTCAGCCAGTCGCGGCTCGGCCCGCCCTGCTTGGCGGTAATGACGGAGACTTGGTCGCCGGTCTTGAGCACGTAGTTCAGCGGGACGATCTTGCCGTTGACTTTCGCGCCGCGGCAGCGGTGGCCGACTTCGGTATGCACGGCGTAGGCGAAGTCCACAGGCGTCGAGCCGACGGGGAGGTCTTTGATATCGCGGTGCGGGGTGAAGACGAACACACGGTCGCCGAGGACGTCGGTCTTCATGGAGGAGACGAACTGCGTGGCGTCGGAGACGTCGGAGGACCAATCCATCATGGAGCGCAGGTATTCGATGCGCCGTTCAAAGATGGGGTCGTTCATCGCGCCCTTGTAACGCCAATGCGCGGCGATACCGTATTCCGCGTTGTGGTGCATTTCATACGTGCGGATCTGCACCTCGAGCGGCTTGCCGTCATCGTACATCACAGCCGTATGCAGCGACTGATAGAAATTGTCCTTGGGGTTGGCGATATAGTCGTCGAATTCGTTCGGGATCGGGCGCCAGTGGGTATGGATCTGCCCGAGCGCCGCGTAGCAGTCCGCGACCGTGTTCACGATCACGCGGACGCCGCGCAGGTCGCGCAGCATCTCGAACGGCTTGTTGCGGTCGAGCATCTTGCCGTAAATGGAATAGAGATGCTTCGGCCGGCCGGTGATCTCACATTCAATGTGGGAGGCGTCCATGATCTCACGCAGGCGCCCTTTGATCTCGGTGATCTCATGTTCGCGGCGGGTATGCGTGGCGGCGAGTTTTTCCTGAATCTGGGCGTATTCCTGCGGATGCAGATAGCGGAAGGAGAGGTCCTCGAGCTCGCCCTTGATGTTCCAGATACCGAGGCGGTTCGCGATCGGCGCGTAAATATCGAGCGTTTCCTGGGCGATGCGCTTCTGCTTCTCTTTGGAGGTATGGCTGAGCGTCCGCATGTTGTGAAGGCGGTCCGCCAGCTTGATGATAATGACGCGGATATCTTCCGTCATGGCGATGAAAGTCTTCCGCAGCGTTTCATTCTTGAGCTTCTGCTTGCGGCGGGCCAGCTCCGTCTCATCGAGCGGTTCCTCTTCCTGCGGGGCGGGCTGTTCGCCGTCTTTGATGGGCTTGTCAATGCGGTGGGCGTTCGGGAGGTTCGTCAGTTTCGTCACGCCGTCCACGAGGAAGGCGATCTCCTCGCCGAACTCGCGTTTGATGTCATCCAGCGTGATGGAAGTCTCCTCCACGGTGTCATGCAGCAGCGCGGCGGCGATGACATTGCTCTGGACCTTCATCTCGCAGAGAATGAGCGCGACGGCGACGCAGTGCGTGAAGTACGGCTCACCGGAGGCGCGTTTCTGCCCCTCGTGCGCTTTTTCCGCGGTGTAATAAGCCTTCTCAATCAGATCTTTATCCGCTTGGGTATATGACTCGGGTACTGCGTCAAAAATATCGTCCAATAACATAAGCGTTCCTCTCTGCGCGCGGGCCGTCCGGCCCATGAAAAGAATTTACATAAGTATACAGCGTTTTGACGAAAAACAGAACCAAACCGCCCGCTTTTGGGAGGGAACGTTCAGCGGCGGGCGCGCGAGGATAGAAAAAGCTCCCGGCGAAAATACCGGGAGCTTGATTGAACGGAATTACTTCAGTTCGTCAACGACCTTCTGGATGGCAGCGAGAGCGTCGGCAGGGAGCTTGTTGAAGCCGCCTTCGGCCTCATCAAGGTTCTTCACGTAAGCCAGGCGGTCATTCATGCGGGCCTTCAGCTGCTTGACGTATTCGGGATCGTTCATATCCGGAACGAAGCCTTCCCAGTCGTAGATCTCGATATCGGAGAACGGACCCCACTTCTTGAACTGAGCGGTGCCGTCGATAACAGCTTCGAGAACGCCGAGGGTATCTTCCTTCTTGACTTTCTTGCCCATGAAGTCGCCGGTGTTGATGATGTAGCAGTCAACGTTCTTCTCGGCAACGAGCTTCTTGAACTTCTCGTAGTCATTGACCAGCGGATAAGTGCGGAACGGGTTCGCGTACGGTTCGACGACCAGCGCGTTCGGGTCAACGCCCGGGGCCAGACGTTCGGCAGTGGAACGCTTGGTGGCCAGGGTGGCGCCCATCACGGAAGCCAGCTCGGCGCCCTTCAGGCGGACGATCGGCGGGATGGTCGGGTCCTTCATGATCCAGAAGATGGCGTTGACAGGGGATTCGATCTTGTCAACACGGTTCGGGGACCAGAGCTTGGACTTGATGGCGCGGCCGTTGCCGTTGCGGATGTCTTCGGTCACGAGGACAACCTTGCCGTCCTCATCGAGGGTGGCGGAGCAGTTCTGAGCGGTGATCAGATACTTGTTGTCCGGGCTGTTGACCGGGTAGTCAGCGGTCTTATCGAAGTAGGTCGGTTCCATCGCGATGGAGCTGCAGGTGTCGGTGTTGATGATGAACGCGTCGTCGTGCAGGATCTTGATGGCGGGGTACTTGTTGTTGTGCTTGTTGTGAGTCAGGGTAGACTTACCGGAGCCGGAGAGGCCGAAGAAAGCGGCAACGAACTTGGAGCCGTCTTCGCGGGTGATTTCCTTCTGGCCGCCGTGGCAGGAGGCGTAACCGTTGCGGTTCGCGATCGCCCAACCAAGGGTCAGGGTACCCTTCTTATGTTCGCCGAAGTAGCGCATACCGAGGATGGCGGCGCAGTTGGTTTCGGTGTTGAAGTAGCACAGGCACTTGCCGTCGCAGATGTCGGTCTGGTCGGTGCCCTTCCACTGCGGGTCGGAGAAGATGTAGATGTCCGGTTCCTTGCCGTCGCCGACGGGTTTGGAGTTCTTGTACATCTTGATGTACTGTTCGGACATGTACTGGAAGTTGATCATCCAGTTGTAGAGCAGGTTCTCTTCACCTTCCGGGATCAGCAGGTGAGCTTTGCACATGAATTCCGGATCCAGGCCGATGTAAACTTCGGCGTGGTACATGGTCTTCCAGCGGGTGTCATAGATCGCGTCCATGACGAGCTTGTCCAGGCGGGCGCAGTTGGTGCCCTGCTTGCCGGTGATGCGGCGGGCAGCGGCATAACGGCCGGTGATGGAACCGTCATTGAACAGCAGAACTTTCGCGTCTTCGGGAAGGCCGAATTCCTCACCGCGGTAGACGGGCATATCGGTGACGATGGTCCCCGGGGAGTTCTTGGCTAATTCATAGGCTTCGCGAAGGGTGTTGATGCGGACGACGTTGTTGCCGTAGAACGCGCCTTCGATGATGGCACGGGTGTTGGTGACCGGAGTACCGACTTTCGGGAAACCGACTTTGTTCGGTCCGATCTCATCACGGGAATAATATGCTTTGGTTGACATATTGTAATACGATCCTTTCACAAAATATATTCGCAACAGGCGCGTTTGGACGCCTTGTTATTCACTCTATAACCATTTTACCGCATTTCCAAATCTCGGATTTACTCTTATGATAAGAGTAATGATTAATTGTGCTTAACCGCAGACTTTCCCCCGATATTCCTCATACGCGGCGGAGGTTCGCGGGCGCGATTCCATAATTTTGTCCCGATTTTATGCGCATCCGTCTCATTATGTTACAATGAAAGGAAATGTAAACAAAAACGCGGCGCCTCCGGGTGCCGATTAAGGATTTTTTATTTATGAAAATAGTCGTATTGGCAGGCGGGCTCTCCACCGAACGGGATGTGTCGCTCGCTTCCGGAAGCATGGTAGCCGCCGCGCTGGCGGAAAAAGGTCACGCGGTCGTGATGGTTGACGCCTTCATGGGCATCGAGAAACCCGCCGAGGGCCTTGAGTCGCTTTTCAAGAAACTGCCCGAATTCAAGGCGGAAAAACGCGATATTCCCTCCATCCCGCCGGATCTCAGCGCGGTCAGAGCGTCCCGCGTTCCGGATAACGGTACGTTCCTCGGGGACAACGTCCTCGAGATCTGCAAGCTCGCGGATGTCGTCTTCATCGCGCTGCACGGCGCGGGCGGGGAAGACGGACGCATTCAGGCGGTCTTCGACTACATGGATATCCCTTACACCGGCTCCGGTTTCTACGGCTGCGTCAAGGCGATGGACAAGGAAGCCGCGAAGCTGATCATGCGCGAGAACGGCATCCCCACCGCGGACTGGGTCCATGTGGGCGATATCAAGAAAATCAACTGGGACGCCATCCACGCGCTCGGTTTCCCGACCGTTGTCAAGCCGACCTGCGGCGGTTCTTCCGTTGCCACGTTCATCGTGGACAATGAGGCGGACCTGCGCGAGGCGGTCGACATTGCCTGGAAGGTCTCCGGCAATATCCTCTGCGAAGAGTACTTCGGCGGGCGCGAAGTCGACTGCGGCGTTCTGGACGGCAAGGCCCTGAACCCGATCGAGATCATCCCCGTCTCCGGCTGGTTTGACTATGAGAAGAAGTATCAGCCCGGCATGACCCGCGAAGTCTGCCCGGCGGAAATTCCCGCGGAACACGCCGAAAAGCTCCGCGACGCCGCGCTGCGCGTTCACAAAGCGCTCGGCCTCGGCTTCTATTCACGTATTGATTTCAAGATCCTCGATGACGGCACTTTCACCTGTCTCGAGGCCAACACACTGCCGGGCTTTACCTCCGCGAGCCTGTTCCCGAAGGAAGCGGCAGACGCGGGGCTCAGCTATCCCGACCTCTGCGATATGATCGTCCGCGACGCGGCGAAAACGAAGAAGGAGAGTAAATGATCGATTTTGACAACCGCCCTTGGGGACGATGGGAAGAGTACATTTTTGAAACCGGCTACCGCGTGAAGCGCATCCTGGTCTTTCCCGGCAGCCGCCTCAGCCTCCAGCGTCACAAGCTGCGCTCCGAGATTTGGTCCGTGGTGGAAGGTTCCGGCATGGTGACCGTCGACGACAAGACTTTCCGCGTGAAGGTCGGCGACGTCATTGAGATCCCGAAGATGGGCATTCACCGTCTGCAGAACGACACCGAAGACCAGCCGCTCGTCATCATCGAAACCCAGATCGGCATCTGCCGCGAGGACGACATCGAACGCCTCGAGGACGATTACGGCCGGGCGTAAA
>CAVCBG010000095.1:0-5738 GCA_963600285.1 Anaerovoracaceae bacterium | reverse complement strand
CCCTTGACTTTTTCCTCAAAACAAGCTTTAATAGGATTGTCCGCGGCGGGCTTTCGGGGGACCCCCTCGTCCGAAATGTCCTTGGCCGTCGGACATTTTTTAAATCCCTGAAAATTCTCAGCTGTCTGTCAGGCTCTATGATATACTTTTATTTATGGAGCAAATCGAAACTTTTCTGAAAGCTTGGCCGCGGGCCGTCCTGTTGATGATCTTGGGCGGTGTGATCGGGCTGCATGTGTGGATGTTCTCGCCGAAGACCTACACGGCCTCCGTCACGCTGGCGGTCAGCATTGATTACAACCGTACCGGCACCCTGACCGATCTCGAAGAGGACCGTCTGCTGGGCATTTCCGAAGACATCATTCATTCCGACGAGGTCATGGCGGTTCCGTTCGCGCTCTCGGGCGAGACGGAGTACGCGGATTTCTTCCGCCGTACCACGGTCTCGCGCACGAATTCCGTCTGGACGCTGTCCGTCAACGGGAAGGACGCGGAGCTGACGGGGAAGCTGGCGCTGTCGTGGCTTGACGCGGCGCGTGAACGGCTGCTCGACGCCCAGGCGCACGCCTTGAAGGCGGAGGCGCTGCGGGATGAGCTCGAGGGCCTGACCCGCTGCGTGCAGTACAGCGCGGAGAATGTCCCCGCGTCCGTCTGCCCGGTGGTGGACGAAGGCACGATTGATGAATACGCCGCCCGCGTTCTCGAGGAGGAAGAGGTCTCTCACGGACTGCCTTCCGCCGTTCGTGTCGGCGCGGCGAACCCCAATGAACTCACGCTGAAGCCCGCCTCCCGCGGCGCGGCTTATGACACGCTGCTCGGCGCGCTGTGCGGACTGATCGCGGCTTTTGCCCTCGTCTGGCTGCCCGCGAAGAAGGAACGCGGATGAAGAACTTCGCCCGCGGTCTTGAGGCTTGGAAGGGCTGGGATGCCGTCTGGGGGCTGCTGGTGCTGCTCCTGCCGCTGACGTCCGTCCCGATCATCGTGAAGCTCGTACATTCCGATGTCGTCGCCGCTCCCTCCGCGCTGATCCTGCCGGTGATCCTGGTCGGCTGGGCGCTGCCCGCGCTGATCCTCGGCAAGAAATTCCCGGATAACGCGAAGCCGTTGATCCTCTTCTTCCTCGCGGCTCTGCTGATGACGGCGGTCTCCTTTTTCCGCGTCATTCCCGACTATAAAAACAACTCCCCGCTGAGCGCTTCGCTCTCGGCAATTATCACCCTCGGTATCGGCGTCTGCTTTTACCTCGCGGCCCTGCTGCGGCATGACAGCGCCGACCGGCTGGCGTTCACCTTCCGCCTGCTGACAATTTCCGGCGCGGTGGTCTGCCTGTGGACGCTCCTGCAGGCCTTGTGCTGGTACAAGGATCAGCGTTACCCCGAATGGATGAAGACGGTGCAGTTCGCGGTCTCGATCGGGTCGCTTTACCGTCAGCGCTTCGTCGGCTTCACGCTGGAGCCTTCGTGGCTGGCGCATCAATTGAATCTGCTCTACCTGCCCTGGTGGTTCGCGGCGTCGGTGACCGGGTATTCCGGCTTCCGCTTCCGTTGGAAGTTCCTCACCGTTGAACGGATCTGCCTGCCGGTGGGGATCCTTGTCCTCTTCCTGACGCTTTCCCGCGTCGGGCTGATGGCGTTCCTGCTGACGGTCTGCTTCTGCGCCGCGGTATTGGTTCACCGGCTGATCCGCAGCCGCGCGAAGAGCCGCGCCGCCGCGTTCGGGATGTACCTCGGCGTCTTCCTCGGGATCGTGCTCTGCGCGTGGATCATCCTTCGCCTGCTGATGAAGCTCGACTTCCGCATGGCGGGGCTTTTCGACATTCAATGGAAAGGCCGCTCCGACGCGGTGCTCTACCTCGCGGAGAAGCTCAGCCTGGCGGCCCGATTCGTCTATTGGGACGGCGGGCTCTCGGTCTTCAACGCCTATCCGCTGACGGGCGTCGGGCTCGGCCACGCCGGGTTCTACCTGCCGACCATGCTCAATGACTACGCTTACCGCCTCATTGAGGTGCAGGACCTGCTCTATCATTCGAACACGCTGCTGAACATCAAGAGCCTGTGGATCCGCGTTCTCGCGGAAACCGGCATCATCGGCTTCGCGTTCTTTTTCATCTGGTATCTCAAACATCTGCTCGGCAGCGCCGCTCGGCTGAACGCTCCGCTGCCGGTATCGCGGACTGCCGCCTGGATGGGCTGCTTCGCGCTGATCGCGTTTATCCCCGAAGGATTCAGCCTCGACACCTTCGCCCTGCCGTATGTCTGGTTCAGCGCGGGCATTGCCGCTGCCGGCAGTCTGCTCAAGGAGTGCGATTCATGAACAAATATCTTTGGCTGATTTCATTCCTGTTACTGCTTTTAGCCGCGGGGACGGTCTCCGCGGAGGAACTCTCGGCGGAACCCCTGCCGAATGAGGCCGGGCAGACCGCCCTCTTCTTGGGGGAGATCGACGCCCTGCCGGAAGCGGATCAATCCGAACCGCCCGCCTACCCGGTCGGCAGCGCGAAGTCTTTCAACGTGCTCGATCAATCCGACGGACCGGTCTACCGTATGATTGAAGCTTCGGTCGTCTATTCGGGAGAGAACGCTGTCTTCTGGCTGGATAACGCGTGGACGGCCGGCGTTCCCGAAGACGCCGCGGCGGAATTCGCCCGCTACGATACGGAAGTGCTGCCGATGCTGCGCCGTGTCTTCGGCGCGGAGAAGAGCGCGGGGATTGACAACGACCGCCGCGTTCACATCCTGCTGACCGAAGCGATCGGCGCGGACCTGGCGGGGTATTACTCCTCCGAGGACGGAGAAGATCCGCGCGTCAATCCGAATTCCAACGGCATGGACATGGTCCTCATCAACGCGTCCGGTATGACCGATTCGGAAGGGATGATGGACACCCTCGCCCACGAGACCGAGCACCTGCTCCAGCATGAATACGACACCAACGAGGACGACTTCATTGACGAGGGACTCGCGCAGATGGCGGCCTACCTTGCCCGCGGGAAGATCTCGGACGCCTTCGTCAAAGACTATCTCAACGACCTCGGCCGTTCGCTGATCTACTGGCCGGCTGAGGGGAACAAACGCGCCTACTACGGCTCGTCGTTCCTCTTCCAGATGTACCTTTATGAACGTTTCGGCGAGGGCATTCTCAGCGCCGAGATGCAGTCGCCGGAGAACGGATTGAACGGTGTGGACGCCGCGTTGAAGGCTGTCGGCGCCGACGTCTCCGCGGATGAAGTCTACCGCGAATGGATGGCCGCGATGCTGGCGGAGCTGCTGCAGAGCCCGGCGAAGTTCCGCGGTTATCGGCGGTACGTCTTCCCGCAGGAAGGCATCTACCGCGACCTGCGCGAACTGCAATGCGGCACCGACGAGACGCATGAGCTGCCGCAGTACGGTTTCCATGCCTACAGCGTGGACTGCGGCGCGCCGTTCGAGATCACCGTCACCGGCGCCGCGGACACCGAAACCGCGGACCTGTCCGCTTCGGACGGGAATTACGCCCTGCTCTCGAGCGCCGTCAATAAATCCCTCGCCGTGCTGCGGCATGATTTCGACCTGAGCGGCGTCAGCGGGGAGGCGGTCTTCAGCTTTGACCTGGCGTACGACATTGAGGACGGCTACGACTTCCTCTACATCCTGCTGAAAGACGCCGACGGCAAGACCGTCCGCGCCTGCCCGGCGTTCGCCGTGAATGACGGCAGCTGCGGCATCACGGGAAAGTCCGACGGCACCGTCCGCGCGCAGATCGACCTCAGCGCCTACGCGGGCAGCACGGTGAACGTTGTATTCGCGTATGTAACGGATTCCGCCAGCTTGGAATCCGGCGTCATGATTGATAACGCCGCGCTGCCGGCGATTGAATATTACGAGGACTTCGAGCAGGGCGCGGAGGGCTGGTACGGCAGCGGCTGGCGCCGCGCGGAAGGCACCGTCCCCCAGCAATGGGACCTCGTCGTCATCCCCGACAGCGGTGAGCCGTCCGTGTACAGCTTCGAGGGCGGGGAGGCCTTCACCGTGGAATGCCCGGACACGAAGTGCGTCTTCGCCTTGAGCCCGGTCAGCACGGAGAGCCGCGCCCGCGCGCAGTATTCCGTGGCGACGCAGCTGCTGCTTGAGAAAGACGGGGGCGGTTTCTTCTCGAATTTATTCGATAACAGCGCTCAAATTCAGCAGATCAAGGACACGATCTGCGACGTCGCGCAGGAATGTGTGGAGTAAGGAGGGGTATGGACGCGAATGAGTATCAAAAATCGGCGATGCGCTTCCTGAATCCGGAGCTGGACAAGGACCGCGTGCTGTGCAATGCCGTGATGGGACTGTGCGGTGAGTCCGGTGAGGTGATTGACCTGGTGAAGAAGCATTTCTTTCAGGGACACGAACTCGACCGTGACAAGATGGCGGAGGAACTGGGCGACGTGGCCTGGTACCTCGCCGAGACCTGCGAGATCCTCGGCCTGAACCTCAGCGATGTGCTGGCAGGGAACATTGAGAAGCTGGCGAAGCGCTACCCCGACGGATTTTCTTCCGAACGGTCGATTCACCGTAATTGACATTTGAAAATATGAAAAGCGCCCGTCCAATCGGATCGGGCGCTTTTTCGTTTACGCTTTCGTTCCCATGAGGAGAAATTCGCCGCGGATCTCCTCCGTGCCGTCCTTGATGACGAGATATGTCCCGTCGGGGATGCAGAGGAATTCGCGGCCCCGGCTGTCCGGGCGGATGATATCCTCGATGATGTTCAGCCCGTCGAGCGTTTCGCCGGCGAGCGTCTGCCAGTGCGGGATGATCATGCGGTCGGTCAGTCCGAGCCCCGGAATGAAGCGCTGATAATTCGGGTCAACCGCCTCGCCCGGTTCCTCCGGGCAGGCGTACACGGTGGACGCGCAGTTCATCGTCCCCGCGCTGCAGCCGACGATCACGCCGTCCCATTCACGGAGTAATTCCTTCAGGTGGATGGAGCGGAAGAACGCGTTCTCCGTCGGAACGTGTCCGCCCGCGAGGAAGATGACGTCACTCTCCCGAACCATGCGCGGGGCGTCGGAGGCCGTACGCGAATAGAGAATCTCTGTGCGGGCCGCGGGCAGTCCGAGATTCGCGAAGAAGGCGGTCATCTCCGCGGCGTACCCTTCGCTCATGCCGATGTTGTCGGGGTCGGAAGAGATAAACAGGAAATTAAAACCGGGGCGGATCTCCGCTCGAAGCGCGGCGGAGAGGCCGTTCGTGTCGATGATTTCGCCGGTGTCCCGGTCCGTCGGGGTGCTTGTGAGGATGAGTGTTTTCATACCTTTCATTATAAACCGCCTTCCTGCATTAGAAACGTATTAGAAGTGAAACCCCGTGCCGAGGGACGGCGTATACTTTATTGAGAGAACAAAAAAGGAGATTTGGAATTATGTCTTTTATCGGTAATTTGATTTGGATCATCTTCGGCGGTTTGCTTTTCTGGTTTGAATGGGTCGTTGCCGGCATCCTCTGCTGCATCACCATCATCGGCATCCCGCTCGGGAAGCAATGCTTCAAGTTCGCGAAGCTCTCCCTCTGCCCGTTCGGCAAGGAAGTGAAGTTCGGCGGCGGTGCGGTGTCCCTGCTCGCGAATATCATCTGGCTGGCCGCCTGCGGCCTCCCGATGGCGATCACGAACGGTATTGTCGGCTTGGTTTACTGCATCACGATCATCGGCATCCCGTTCGGCAAGCAGTGCTTCAAGCTGGCGAAACTCTCCCTGATGCCGTTCGGGGCGTCGGT
>CAVCBG010000094.1:0-5747 GCA_963600285.1 Anaerovoracaceae bacterium | reverse complement strand
GTCATCCCGGCAACGAGTTTCTTCAGCCCGACGCTCTTGAATTGAACCGTCAGGATCTCGTCGCCGCCCTCGATCTTGCTCTCTAAAATCGTGCCTTCGCCCCAGGACGGATGGCGGACTTTGTCGAGGGCTTTGAATTGCGAAGTCCCGGCGGACGTCTTCACCGCGGAGGTGGCCGGCGGTTTCACGGAGGAAGCGGGGGAGGTCGTTCGCGGATAGGAGGCGCCGGTCTTGCGGATCGGTTCGGTCGAGCGGGTGTAGGTACTGGTCCCGCGGGAGCCGGCGTTGAACGCGCCGCGGCTCCAGCTCGGGGTGTTCTCCCAGCGGGAGGCGCGGGCCTTCTGCGTCGAGGTACGGGAACCGCCGAGGGTGGGCCCGTTCAGGACGCGGATGAGCTCCTGCGGAATGTCGTTCAGGAAGCGGGAGCGGATCATGGACTCCGGGACGCCGAAGGAGACGCGGGTCTCGGCGCGGGTCAGGGTCAGGGAATTGCGGGCGCGGGTGATGCCGACGTAGAACAGGCGGCGCTCTTCGCCCATCTCTTCGGGATCGTCGAAGGAGCGGGAATGCGGCAGCACGCCGTCATCCAATCCGATAATGAAGACGCGGTTGAACTCCAAACCTTTGGCGGCGTGGAGGGTCATCAGGGTCGGGGAGTCAACGTTCTCGCCGAGCGTATCCTGATCGGAGACGAGCGCCAGGTTCTGAAGGAAGTCGGAGATGCCGCGTTCCTCGTACTCGAACGCCATCTTCCGCAGTTCCTCGATGTTATCCCAACGGTCGTCCTCGCCGTCATTGTCCGCCTCGAGCCAGGCTTGATACCCGGTCTCGCGGATGATGCGGTCCATCAGGTTCACGATGGACGGATCGCCGTTCATCTGCTCCTGCCAGCCGTTGAGCTTGGCGCCGAAGTCCGCGAGGGACAGCGCGGCGCGGCCCATCTGCGGCCAATAGACGGATTCCGGACCGAGGCGGCCGAGGTCCTGCAGGATCTCGCCGGCGCTCTTTTGGGATTCGTACGCGGCCAGGTTCAGGCTTTCGACAGCCTTCGCGCCGATGCCGCGGGTCGGCACATTGATGACGCGGGTCAGGCTGATTTGGTCATGCGGGTTGTAGACGACGCGCAGATAGGCGATGATGTCCTTGACCTCGCGGCGTCCGTAAAAACGCTGCGCGCCGACGAGACGGTACGCCATGCCGCGGTAAAGGAAGGCGTCTTCGAACAGACGGGACTGCGCGTTCGTGCGGTAGAGCACGGCGAAGTCGCCGCCCTTGGCGTTGCCGTTGCGGATGAGCGTCTGAATGGTGTCCGCCACGTAACGGGCTTCGTCGCGGTCGTCTTCGGCTTCGTAAAGGCCGATCAGCTCGCCGGAACCGCGGTCGGAGAAAAGCTTCTTCGGGGTGCGGTTCTTGTTGCGGTCAATCACGCCGCCCGCCGCGTCGAGGACGTTCTGGGTCGAGCGGTAGTTCTGTTCGAGCAGGATCTTATGACATTCGGGATAATCCTTCTCGAACTGCAGGATGTTGCGGTAGTCCGCGCCGCGCCAGCGGTAAATGGACTGGTCCTCGTCGCCCACGGCGAAGAGGTTGCGGTTGACGGAGGCGAGCTGCTTGAGGAGCTGGTATTGGACCGTGTTCGTGTCCTGGAATTCATCCACCAGCACGTGATGGAAGCGGCGTCCGTAGTTCTCGCGGATCTGCGGGTTGTCGTTCAGGAGCTTATGCGTCCACAGCAGCAGGTCGTCGAAGTCAAGGGAGTTCGCCGCCAGGAGCTCTTTCTGGTAGCGCTCATACACGCGGAAGAGCGTCTCCTCGCGGTAGTTGCTGCGGGAGATGTCCTCCGGGAACTGCAGATTGTTTTTGGCGGCGGAGATGGCGTTGTGCAGCGAATTCGGGCGGAAGGCCTTCTCGTCGAGGGAGAGGCTCTTGATAATGCGCTTGATCAGGGACTGCTGGTCGTCGGCGTCCATGATGACAAAGTTGCTGTCGAAGGGGAGCGCGGCGGCCTCACGGCGCAGGATGCGCGCGCAGACGGCGTGGAAGGTGCCGATCCACATGGAACCCTGAACGGATTCGCCGAGCGTTCCCTCGATTCGGGTCTGCATTTCCTTCGCCGCTTTGTTGGTGAAGGTGACAGCGAGGATGTTGTACGGACGGACGCCCATCACGCGCATCAGGTAGACAATGCGCTGGGTCAGGACGCGGGTTTTGCCCGAACCGGGACCGGCGATGACGAGGGTCTGCCCCGTCCCGGCGGTGACGGCTTCCTTCTGTTGGGGGTTCAGTTGGTCAAGGTATTCCATGTGATCAATCCTTCCGGACGTTTTCTGTAATGCTGTCGGCGATGGCGCGGTCAATCTTGCCCATCGGCAGCGCTTTCAATCCGTCCGCGGTCACAAATTCGAAGGCGCCATTCGGCGCCTCTCCGTTGATGGAGCAGCGGACGGCGTGACGGGTCTCTTTGAAATGGGTGTAGGTATGCCGGAAGCTGCCGATCTCCTCCCCGGGCTCGATATCAATGCCGAGCGCGGCGCGGATCGTCCGCTTCAGACAGGCGTTGACGTCCTCACCGGATTCAATCCGTCCGCCGGGGAACTCCCACATGCCGCCGAGCAGTCCGTTGGGGGAGCGCTTCGTCAGCAGGAAGGCGCCCGCCGCGTTTTGAATGACCGCCGAGACGGTCTCGTAACGCGGGATGGGCGCGGCCTTTGCGGCGACCGGGCGTTCATGAACGGTGCCGCGGGCGTACGCCAGGCAGTCCTCCGCGAGCGGACATTCGCCGCAGCGCGGATTCTCGGGCAGGCAGATGACGGCGCCGAGGTCCATCAAGGCTTCATTGTGGTCGCCGGGCCGTTCGCGGTCCAGGCACTCCTCCGCCAGCGCCCAAAGGCGCTGTTCCGTCTTCGGCTCGCGGATGGGCTCCGCGAGGTCGGTATAACGGGAGAGGACGCGGCGGATGTTTCCGTCAAGCGCGGCGGCGGGTTCGCCGTACGCGATGGAGGCGATTGCCCCGGCGGTGTAAGGACCGATGCCGGGCAGGGTCCGCAGGACCGCGGGGTCGCGCGGAACGGTGCCGCCGTACTCAGCGGCGATGATCTTCGCCGCTTTCAGCAGGGAGCGGGCGCGGCTGTAATAGCCCAGCCCTTCCCACAGCTTCAGCACTTCCTGTTCGTCGGCCTCGGCCAGCGAATTCACATCCGGGAAGCGCTCAAGCCAGCGTTCAAAATAGGGGATGACGGTCTCCACCCGGGTCTGCTGGAGCATGATCTCCGCGATCCAGGCGGTGTAAGGCGTGCGGAATCGGCGCCACGGCAGATCCCGCCGGTTCGCGTCAAACCAGGGGAGCAGGCCCCGCATGGGTCAGAACTGGAACCCGGAGCCCGCGGGGACGAGCTTCGACTGGAAGTTCTCGACGTACTCGAAGAGCCGATCCAAGAGGACTTCCCAATCGTGCTGCGCCATGCGGCGTTCGGCCTCCAGCTCATCCGGGAGGACGGCGCTGATCTGCACCTGCGGGACGTCGTTCGCGCCGTAAACCGTCGCCCAAGCGTCCCCGAGCTCGAAGCCCAGCTGATTCATGCGCGGGATGAAGGTGTGGATCAGGAAGTCGAAATACTCCCGCTCGCGTCCCTCCTGAATATCCCAGGTCATGATCAGTTTATGCGGCATCGGAAGCCTCTTCTTCATCCGCGGCGGATTCATTGCCGAGCGGATGTTCCATGATGATGATCTTGGTTTCCTTCGTAGCCTCTTCCTTCTCGTCCTTGGAGGCGGCGGGCACCTTGAAGGTGGTGTAGGTCTCGGTCACTTCGGAAATGCCCATGACCTTCAGGAACTTGGACAGCGGATCCAATTCGGGGATGGTGCGGGCGACCGCGTAGTGCATCGGGATGGCGAAACGCGGCTGGATCATGCGGATGGTCTCCGCGGCCTGTTCCGCGTTCAGGGAGCTGCCGCCGCCGACAGGGACGAGCAGGACGTCAACGTCGCCGAGGGATTCAACTTCGCTCTCGGTCGGGGGGCGGTTGATGCATCCGAGGTGGGCGACGAATACGCCGTTGAACTCGATGACGTACAGCGAGCTGCGGGGTTCGCCCTTGCGGTTGACGGCGTGGCCGGTGACGAAGATGTCATTGATCTCATATTCGCCCGGGCTGTCGATGACGAAGGCGTTCGTCTTGATGCCGGCGGTGTAGTTGTGCCCCGGCTTCTGAGTGGAAACGGTGACGATGTCCGCCTTCAGTTTGAGCGGTTCGTAGCCGATTTTTTCATAATCATAAGGATCGCAGACAACGCTGCCGAGATTTCGTTCGTTCAGTCTGAAACAGGAATGTCCGTACCAGGTAATATCCATCTGTCCTCCGTAATTTGTCCGTGTGGGCACGGACAGTTAATTATACCCTTTATTTTCAGCGATTGGCCGATTCGCCCGAAGCGCGGACAACAAAGTGCAGGATGAAGACGATCGCCGCGGAAGCCGCGATCACACCGAAGCAGGCGGAGCCGCCGGCGCGGTCGAGAATGATGCCCGTCAGCCAGGGGATGATCATGTCGCCGAGGTTCTTGAGGCCCATCACAAAGCCGACGGAGCCGCCGTTCGCGTGCCCGCGGGCGCGGAGGAGCAGCAGCAGCGCGGAGAAGATGACGCCGTTGCCGAAGCCGTAGAGGAAGTTCAAGCCGAGCATGGCGCGGAAGCTGCGGGTGAAGAGCATCCCCGCCGCCGCGATGAAGACGAGGGTGACGGAAATGCTGAACGAGGCCTCCGGCTTGAGCTTCTTGACCGCCGCGGCGGAGATGAAGCGGGAGAGCAGGGAGCCGACCGCGAAGAACATCGGCAGCAGCGCCGCGTCCGCCTCGTCCGCGATGGACTGACGCAATACGGCCGTCGGGCTCCAGTCATTCAAGGCGCAGTCCCCGCCGCAGGCGAAGAACATCAGCACCGCGGAGGCGATGACCAAGGCGCACAATCCCTTGTGCGGGGCGGCCTGTTCCTCCTCGGCGTGATGTTCCGACGGTTCCGGTTCGCGGAGGAAGAAGATCCAGACCGCGAAGATCACCGCCGGCAGCACCGTCCAGAACGGCAGGCGGGCCACATCCGCGTCGCCCTTCATGAAGCGGTTGAGCAGTACCGGGCCGAGCATCGCGCCCAGGCTCATGGCGGCGTACTGCAGGTAGTTCAGACGGCCGGCGAAGTCCTCGGGGAGGATGCTGTTCTGCACGTCGATGCCGCCTTCCACCAGCGCGCCCGTCACGCCCCAGATCAGCAGCGCGATGACAACCGCCGCCGCGGATTTCGTCTGCGGGTAGACCCACGTCACCACAGGCAGGACAAGGAGCCCGCCGGCGATGAGTTTATTCGTCGGGATGCTCCGCTGGGCCCGTCCGAGCAGGAAGGAGCCCGCGGAGTACGCGAGGGATTTGAGGATGATGAGCGTCGAGAAGACACTCAAGGTCACGCCGATATTGCCGGTGATGCGTGTGACCAGCGGCGCCAAGTACGACGCGCTCAGTCCGAGAAAGAACATAGCCGCGCAGAAGCAGACGGTGTAGGATGTTTTTGTTCGAGAAGTCATTTTTACCTTTATTCAAATGTTCAGATGTGTCTTAAGATGAAAAAAGAGCGCTTCAAAAGCGCTCTCTGTGCTCCTCGACCTGGATTCGAACCGGGAACCTAACGGTTAACAGCCGCTCGCTCTGCCGTTGAGCTATCGAGGATCAATCAACAATCAATATTTTACACCTTTCTT
>CAVCBG010000093.1:0-5753 GCA_963600285.1 Anaerovoracaceae bacterium | reverse complement strand
GCCGTGGCTTTCCGCCACTTCGCGGACCTTCTGCTCTTGGTCCTCGAGGATGCCGCTGAGGCAGATCGTGCCGCCGGGCTCTACAAGGTCGGCCATGCCGACGCCGAAGAGCATGATGAGGATCGGCGCCAGGATGTTGGCGAGGACCAGGGGGGCGTGGTTGATGCTGCATTCGTTGTTGAGAATGTTGACCACCGAGCCCTTGTAGAACTCGCATTTGTCGAGGACGTCATTGCGGCGGGCGTTATCGGTGGAGTTGACCATGGACGGGTCGTCAATGTCGACGCCGAGGGCGTGCTTCGCGCCGAGCAGGACGGAGCCGATGGAGAGGATCCCCGAACCGCAGCCGACGTCGATGACGTCAATGCCGGGCTTCACGTATTCTTCCGCCAGCGCCAGGCAGAGCTGGGTGGTCGGATGGGTGCCGGTGCCGAAGGCCATGGAGGGGTCGATCTTGACCGCGATGCGGTCGGGGTCGGACTGCTCCACCCAGGCGGGGAGGATGAGCATCTTCTTGCCGATGAGGATGGGATGATAGAACTTCTTCCACGAGGCCATCCAGTCTTCGTCCTCGATGTATTTGAACTCCGGTTCCGGGATCTCGGTGATGCAGTTGATGTGCCACAGAGCCTCGGAAATCTTCGCCTTCTTGTCCTCGACTTCGTCATCCATGGGGATGTAGCCGTAGACATGGCAGGGGCCGAACGGGGTCCCGATGTCTTCCGCGTCATTATAGTCGATGCCGCGTTCCACGACGACGCCGTTCTCCGCGTAGCGGGCAAGAACTTCCGCCACCGCTTCGGCGACTTCATTATCTACCGTCAGGCTGACCTGCAGCCAAGCCGCTTTAGTATTCTCCATTGAATGTCTCTTTCACTCGTTCCCAAAATGATTTTTCACCGACCGGCGTATCCGTGCCGAGGGAGGCGGACAGCTGTTCGAACAGCTTGCGCTGCTCGTCCGTCAATTCGGTCGGGACGATAACGTCAACGATAACTTTCTGGTCGCCGCGGCCCTTCCCGCGAAGTTCGGGGACGCCCTTGCCCTTCATGGTAATGATGCGGCCCGGCTGCGTCCCGGCGGGGATGTGCAGCTTCTCGGGACCGTCCACGGTCGGGACGGTGACGTCGGCGCCGAGGGCGGCTTGGGCGACATTGATCTTCAGATCGACGTGAATGTCGGTGCCGACGCGGCGGAAGTATTCGTGATCGTTGACGATGATATCAACATAGAGATCGCCGTTCGGGCCGCCGTTGGTGCCGGGCTGGCCTTCGCCGGAGAGGCGGATGCGCGTGCCGTTGTCAACGCCCGCGGGGATCTTGACGACTTTCTTGATGGTCTTGCGTTCGAGACCGCGCCCGTGGCACTTCTTGCACGGATGCGGGATCACCTCGCCGGTGCCGTTGCACTTCGGGCAGGACGCGACCTGCACCATGGAGCCGAACATCGTCTGGCGGGTGACTTTGACTTCGCCGGTACCGTTGCAGTTCTTGCACTTCTCTTTTTCCGTGCCGGGCTCCGCGCCGGTGCCGCCGCATTTCTCACATTTCTCATCGCGGGTGAAGGTGATCTCCTTCTCCGCGCCGAACACCGCTTCCTCAAAGGCAAGACGGATGCCGGTCTGCAGGTCCATGCCTCTGCGGGGCGCGTTCTGACGGCTGCCGCGCGTACGCGAACCGCCGAACCCGCCGAAACCGAAGAGGTCGCCGAGGATCTCGGACAGGTCAACATCGGCGTAGTTCACGCCCGGCCCGCCGGTTCCGTCCACGGCGGACTTGCCGTAGCGGTCGTACATGGAGCGTTTCTCGGGATCGTTCAGGACCTGGAAGGCCTCGTTGATCTCCTTGAATTTCTCTTCCGCGTCGGGTTCCTTGCATACGTCCGGATGATACTGCCGGGCGAGCTTGCGGAAGGCGGCTTTCAGGTCTTCTTCGGTGGCGTTTTTATCTACGCCCAAAATGTCATAATAACTTCGTTCTTCGTCTGCCATTGTATCGGTTGGAAGCCTCTCTTATCAAACACGGCAACGGAACAAATCGTTTCCGACTTGTTCCGTCGCGTGATTTCATCTATATCCGAGCGTTACATGCTGCGGAATTCACCGTCCACAACATCGTCGCCGCCGTTGTTGGAACCGTTGTCGGAGCCGCCGTTATCCTGCGGACCGGCGCCGGCGTTCGGGTCGGCCGTACCGTTCTGGTACATGGCGCCGCCGAGCTGCTGCAGGAGCTTGTTGAGTTCCTCGGTCTTGGCCTTCAGCGTATCGCTGTCGGCGGTCTCGAGCATACCCTTGAGCTCATTCGCCTTCTCCTGGACCTGGTTCTTCAGGTCGGCCGGGAGCTTGTCGCCGTACTCTTCAATCGTCTTCTCGACGGTGTAGACAGCGGAGTCAGCCTGGTTCTTGATCTCGATGGCGTCCTTGCGCTTGCGGTCTTCCTCGGCGTGGGACTCGGCTTCCTTGCGCATCTGCTCGATTTCGGCATCGGTCAGACCGGAGGAAGCGGTGATGGTGATGTTCTGGCTGCGGTTGGTGGCCTTATCCAGAGCGGACACCTTCAGGATGCCGTTGGAGTCGATATCGAAGGTAACTTCAATCTGCGGGACACCGCGGCGGGAGGCCGGGATGCCGTCGAGGATGAAGCGGCCGAGGCTCTTGTTGTCAGCGGCCATCGGACGTTCGCCCTGCAGGACATGAATCTCAACAGACGTCTGGTTATCCGCGGCAGTGGAGTAGACCTGGGTCTTCTTGATCGGAATTGTGGAGTTGCGCTCGATCATCGGAGTGGCAACGCCGCCCATGGTCTCAACGGACAGGGTCAGAGGAGTGACATCGAGGAGGACGACATCCTTGACTTCGCCGCCCAGAACACCGCCCTGAATCGCGGCGCCGATGGAGACGACTTCGTCCGGGTTGACACCCTTGCAGGGTTCCTTGCCGAATTCCTTCTTGACAGCTTCCTGGACAGCAGGCATACGGGTCATACCGCCGACGAGGACGACTTCGTTGATCTCAGCCGTGGTGATGCCGGCATCCTTCAGCGCGTTGCGGACAGGGGTCAGGGACTTCGTGATGAGGTCGCCGGTCAGCTGTTCGAGCTTGGCGCGGGTCAGGGTCATGACAAGATGCTTCGGGCCGGTGGCGTCCGCGGTGATGTAAGGCAGGTTGATCTCGGTCTGCATGGTGCTGGAGAGCTCGATCTTCGCCTTTTCGGCGGCTTCCTTCAGACGCTGGAGCGCCTGGCGGTCGCTGCGGAGGTCCATGTTGTTCTGCTTCTTGAACTCATCAAGGAGGTAATCCATGATGCGGTTATCGAAGTCGTCACCGCCGAGGAAGGTATCACCGGAGGTGGAGCGGACCTGGAACACGCCGTCGCCGACATCCAGAATGGAGACATCGAAGGTACCGCCGCCGAGGTCATAGACCGCGATCAGCTCGTTGCTCTTCTTGTCCAGACCGTAAGCCAGGGAGGAAGCGGTCGGTTCGTTGATGATACGCAGGACTTCGAGGCCCGCGATCTTACCGGCGTCCTTGGTCGCGTTACGCTGAGCGTCGTTGAAGTAAGCAGGGACGGTGATGACAGCCTGGGTGATGGTCTCGCCGAGGTAAGCTTCGGCGTCGGCCTTCAGCTTCGCGAGGATCATCGCGGAGATTTCCGGAGCGGAGTATTCCTTGCCGTCAAGGACGACGCGGACGTCGCCGTTCGGGGCTTTCGTGACCTTATACGGGACACGGCTGATGGTGCGCTGCACTTCGGCGTCATCATATTTATGACCCATGAAACGCTTGATCGAGAAGATCGTGTTCTCCGGGTTGGTGATCGCCTGGTTGCGCGCGGCGCGGCCGACCAGACGTTCATGATTTTTGTTCACTGCCACGACGGACGGGCAGGTTCGTTCACCTTCGGAAGTCGGAATGATTGTCGGTTCACCGCCGATCATCACGGACATCGCGGAATTTGTAGTACCCAAGTCAATACCAAGAATTTTACCCATAATATTTAATCTCCTATTTTGCGACACGGACCAGCGCGGCGCGGATCACTTTGCCGCCCATCACATAGCCGTTGCGTAATACTTCAATAATTTGATCGGAACCGTACTCGTCGCTGTCTTCGGAAGTGACAGCCATATGTTTGTTCGGGTCCAGTTCATCGCCCGGTTTGACTTCAATCTTCACCAGGCCTTCATTTTCCAATAACTGATCGAGCTTTCGTAAGCTCAGATCAACGCCTTCAGCCCATTTCTCAACTTCGGGGTCGAGGTTCGCGGGCTTATGCTTCAGCGCCAGTTCAAGCGCGTCGACGACCGGGAGGAACTTCTCGAGGATGTCGGAACGGATTCGCCGTTTGTTGTCATCCCTGTCGCGCTCGGTGATCTTGCGGTAGTTCGCCATCTCGGCAAGCGCGCTCTTCCATTTCTCCTCGAAGTCGGCGGCCTTCTTCTCGGCTTCCGCTAACTTCGCGTCGAGCTCTTCTTGGCTCTCTTCCGGCAGGCTTTCCTCGGAGACCGCTTCCTCAATCGGCTGCGCGGCTTCCGGATCCTCGACCGGGGTTACCGGTTCGGCCGGTTTACTTTTACCTTTTTTGCTTCCCATTATCTCCTCTTCTGTAGCGTTTCGTCAGCAGACTTCGTTCGTGGTATCGCATACCAGGTCGCTCAGGATCCCTGCCAGAAACCTTACTGTCGGTATATTTTTGTTGTATGCCATCCGCATCGGACCGAGCACGCCGATCGTGCCTGTCGCGACGCCCTGCATCCCGTATCTCGCGATGACCATGGAGCAGTTCGTCATGTCCTTCAGCAATCCTTCGCCTCCGAAGAAGACTTGGACGCCTCCGACCTTCTGCTGTAAGGCGGTCCCGGAAAGGAAGTTCTGCAGCAGCTGCTTCTCATCGAGGAAGCGCAGCGTTCGGCGAGCCTCTTCCGAGTCGGCGAACTCCGGTTCGGCCAGGACGTGGTTGAGCCCGTCCGTGTAAACTTCCCCGGTCTGCAGCGTATCCGTGTCGTAGAGCGTGTTCATCAGCGTCCGCAGGATTTCGCCTTCAACGTCATCCCCCTGCGAGATGTTCGCGCTTTCGCGGAGGATCTCGTCGCTGTTCTTCCCGCCGAATGCGTTATTGATCTTTTCGGCGAAGTCGTTCAGCCGGGTCTGCGTCGTCGGTTCATTCACGAACATGAACCGCTGCTGCATCTGACCGCCTGCCAGGACAAGGGTCATCAGGATCTGTTTGTTCGTGATCGAAACCAGCGAAACATACTTCAATCTGATGCGGTTCGGCAGCGGAGCGGAGACAACCGAGATGGCGTTCGCCTGGTCCGCGAGGATCGTTGCCGCCAGCTTGACCCATCCGTCCATCCCCTGCTGTGCCTGGGAGAACTGATGCTCGATCGTGCGGCGGGTTTCACCCGGGAGCTCACGCATCTGGATCAGCCCGCTCACGAAGAACCGGTAGCCCTTCTCCGTAGGGACGCGCCCCGCGGAAGTGTAAGGCTGGGTCAGGAGCTGAGCTTCCGTCAAAGCGGCGAGCTCGTTGCGGACGGTGGCGGGGCTGTAATCCAAGTGATACTGCTTGACCAGGTTCTTGGACCCGACCGGCATGGCTGTCTTGATATACTCGTGAATCACAAGGCTCAAAATCAGTTTCTGTCGTTCAGTCAGTTCGGTCATCTTTCCGTTCCCGTTAGCACTCTGAATCTCTGAGTGCTAACCATCTGTTTTTTATATTACCATTCGGGAAATGAAAGGTCAATAG
>CAVCBG010000092.1:0-5779 GCA_963600285.1 Anaerovoracaceae bacterium | reverse complement strand
GTCCCGAAATATCAGGCAATTTCACGCCGGCGCCGTTTTGACTGTATAATTGATAACGTCAAAAATATTTGCCGGGCAGGCACCTTTCGGCGCCGCGGACCGTCCCATCGGCGATTTTTGATTATAATAAAGGCTGAACAAATAAGAAAGATTCTCCGCTTCCGAGCCAAAGCCTCGGAAGGGATTTCACAGCGAGGGAAAACATGAACGAAAAGAAACGGGTTGCCGGGAATACCACCGTGGCTCCGGATGTACTGGAAACCATCGTCATCATGACCGTTACCGATACCAAGGGCGTCTCCAAGCTCGTCAACAGCTCCGCCGCCCCGAACGGCATCAAGCTCAAGATCTCCGATAACAAAGTCAACGCGGACATTTACGTCAATCTGAAGGCCGACGGCACGTCCACGGTCGAAGTCTGCGGACAGATTCAGAAGCGCATTGCCCGCGCGGTCAAGGAAATGGTCGGCATGGAAGTCGGTCAGTTGAACGTCCACGTCGAAGATTTCGATTACGAAGAAGCGAAATAAGCCATGGCAGAGAACAGAGCCGAGTTAAAAGCCCGCACCTACTTACGCAGTCTCGCGCTGCAGTGCCTTTATGAGAATGACATCTCCGGTCACGACATCGAGAACATCCTCGTCAACCGCTTCGGCTCCATTGAGGACAGCAGCGAGGACGAGATCAGCACCGAGGATCAGAAGTTCGTCATCGACCTCGTCGTCGGCGTGCTGAACAACAAACAGCAGATCGACGACATGATCACGAAGTACGCCGTCGATTGGCCGCTCGAGCAGATCGCCGCGGTTGACCGCAACATCATCCGCATCGCCGCGTATGAATTCGCCGTCTCCAAACAGACGCCGAACAGAGTCGCGATCAATGAAGCGATCGAGTTGGCGAAGACCTTCGGTTCGGAGAGCGCGCCGAAGTTCGTCAACGGCGTCCTGGGCTCCATCTCGGACAATATGGAAGCTTGATCAGCGCAGGAAATTCTCGATCAACAAAGCAAAAGTAAACACAGGCGCGAGCGGAATCGTTCGCGCCTTTCCTTTTGTCCACGCGCGGAGGATCAATCCGCCGATCCCCCATACGATGAGAGAAACCGCCGTATAACGGAAGAATGACACGACGTCCGGGACAAGCATCCCGAGCGCGCCGAAGAGCAGAATATCGTACGGCGCGACGCCGATCTTCGCCCGAAAAATCCACACCGCCGCACAGACGAGGATGATAACAATGAGCAGCCCGACGGACGGGATGCGTGAAGCGAGCGTCAAAACAAGCAGCATCACGAGCAGCTCCGTCGGGATCTTCCCGATCAGAATGTCGATATCCGCGATGACAAAAATGAGAATCAGCAGCACCGCGCCGAGCTTGCCGGCGGCCGGCATTGCGCAGAGCAGCGCGAACAGAAAGCATCCGCCGAGCTTCACAAGAAAAGCCCGGTCCGTCTTCGGCGCCGGTGTTTTCCGCGTTCGGGCGTAATACCAAACAAATCCCCAAGCCAAGGCCGTGCTGATCAGCGCGATGATCAAATTCTCTTTCATCATATCTTTTCCGCGATTCCTTTGAATTGATTTTACCCGACAGACGCCGAAAATCCGCCGAATTCGTCCATCCTAGGCTTACGAATTTGAAAACCCGTCCGGGTGGAAAATTGGTGCTTTGATACAGACGGACCCCATTCAGCGGCTTTTTATGCTATAATGAAGTGTCTATGAATATCGGATTGGATTTACTCGGAAACATAAATTCCAAAAACCTGCTGACGCTGCTCATCTCGTTAGGCATCGCCTTCATCGTTGCCTTGTGGATCGGCATCATCCTCTGGGTCCTGCGCGACATTCGGTCACGCTCCCGCGACCCGCTGCTCGCGATCCTCAGCGTTCTGCTTGTGATCGTGCTTTTCATTCCGGGGATCTTCGTTTATCTGATCCTGCGTCCGAAGAAGACCTTCGAGCAGAAATACATGGAAGCGCTTGAGGAAGAATCCCTGCTGCGGGAGATCGGCATCAGCGAAAAATGCCCGAGCTGCGGCAACGACATTGAGAAAGACTGGATCGTCTGCCCTTACTGCCACACCAAGCTGAAGAAGAAGTGCGTGAGCTGCGGGGCGGCGCTTGAACTGCCGTGGAATATCTGCCCCCGCTGCGGCGAACAGCAGCAGAAACCTTATGTGAGTGAAAAATAATCCGAATCGGATAGGAGTGCTGAACTTGAAAATTTACACTTTGATCAATCAGAAAGGCGGCGTCGGTAAAACTACCACCGCGATTAACCTCGGGGCCTGTCTCGCGAAGCACGGCAAACGTGTCCTGATCGTCGACATGGATCCCCAGGCGAACGCCACCTCCTCTCTCGGCTACAACAAAAACGACATCAAATCCGGTACTTACGGCGTGCTGATCGGCACGGCGGATATCTCAAAAGAGATCATTTACAACGATGAATTTCAACTCTATCTCCTCCCTTCCTCACCGTCCCTTTCGGGCGCGGAAATTGAGCTGATGGAGCTCGATAAGAAGGAAGAGCGTCTGTCGGAGGCTTTGAAATCCATTGACGGCAAATTCGATTACATTCTGGTCGACTGCCCGCCTTCGCTGAACCAGCTGACGATCAACGCCCTCATCGGCGCGCGGGACGGCGTCATCATCCCCGTTCAGTGCGAATACCTGGCGTTGGAAGGCCTCGGCCAGCTGACGCAGACGATCTACCGGGTCAAGAAGTCCTATCCGCAGATCAATGTCCGCGGCGTGGTCCTCACCATGTTTGACGGGCGCACCAGCCTTGCCAAAGACGTCGTGAACGAAGTCCGTCGATACTTCCCGGATAAGGTGTTCCAGAGCATCATCCCGCGCAGCATCCGTCTCGCGGAAGCGCCGTCATACGGTCAGCCGATCAATTACTACGCGAAAGACAGCAACGCCGCGAAGGCATACGAATCTCTGGCGATGGAGATTCTCCAACAGGATAAATAAGGCGGTAATATGGCATCACAGAAAAAATCAGGTCTCGGCCGCGGATTAGACGCGCTGTTTTCGGATATTCAGACTGAATCCAAAGATTCCGTCATGATGATCCCTGTTTCCTCGATCACCCCGAACCCGCGGCAGCCGCGTACGGAGTTTTCGGAAGAGGAACTCGCGGACCTCGCCGCGTCCATCAAGGAGCACGGCGTCATTCAGCCGCTGATCGTCTCCGAAGAGCAGCTGAACGGTCAATACATTTTGATCGCGGGCGAACGCCGTCTGCGCGCCTCACAGCTGGCCGGTTTGACGACAGTCCCTGCCATCACCCGCTCGGCCGACGACAAAGAGCTTCTGGAACTGGCGCTGATCGAGAACATTCAGCGCGAGAACCTCTCCCCGCTCGATACCGCGGAAGCTTACCGCTATCTCGAGACGACTTTCAACATGACCCACGAGGAAATCTCCCAGAAGGTCGGCAAGAACCGCGTCTCCGTCACGAATACGCTCCGTCTGCTGAAGCTCGCGCCCGAAGTCCGCGCCGCGCTTTCGGAGAAGAAGATCAGCGAAGGCCATGCCCGCGTGCTGCTCTCCCTGCCCACCGAACAGGCCCAGGCTGCCGCGATGAATCACATCATCGAAGCCGGGCTGAACGTCCGCCAGACGGAAGAATACGTCCGCACGTTGACCGGCAGCCGCCCGGATGAACCGAAGAGCACGAACAAGACGAAGAACAGCCTCACCCCCGAGCTGCAGAACGTCGAAGAGATGCTCCGCCGCATCATCGGCACGAAGGTATCCCTCCGCCCGACGAAGAACGGCGCCGGCACCATCAACATTCATTACTATTCCAACGAAGAGCTTGAGTCGATCATCAAGAAATTAGGGAACGAGTGAAACAATTAACCGCGCAGGATAAAGAGCTGAGTGATCGGCTCTTTTCTGATTTCTATTACCGAAACGAACACCTCGGCTGGTTCTCGGCCCTGGATCTTCCCGCGCGCGGTCTCGGTAAAACCTGTCTGTTGGAACACGACGGAATGCAATTCCTCGCCGCCTTTCAGGAAATCGCGCCGCGGAAGCAGTGGCTCCACAGCTTTTTCCAGGAAGGCGACACGGAGCCGTTCTCGTTTCGCGAATTTCCCGAATACCGCGAACTGTTCTCACGGCAGACGATTTATTCCATCTCATCCCACATCTGGTACACAAGACTGCTCAAGTTCAACGGCTTCACGCAATGCGACGCCTTGATCCAAATGGAGGCGGAGCTCCTCCGCCTGCCGAAAGAGACCGCGTCCGGCATTGAGATCAAGCCCTTCGATCTTGACCTCGCGGATGCGCTCCTCGAAAGCTGCGAGACCGCCTTCCCGCCGATCTGGCGGCTCTGCCCCACGGAATTCACCTTCGAGGTTGAGCAGTCTCCCGTACGGCTGGCGGCATTCCTCAACGGAGCGCCCGCGGGCTTCGTGACGGCGGACATCGCGGACGGCAACTGCCACATTCTCCGACTGGCCGTATCCCCGGAGCATCAGGGGGAGGGCATTGCCGCGGCCCTGCTGACGAAGCTCTTTTGGGACTGCGTCCGCCAAGACGGGATCGATACCTTCAGCGTGAACACCAATCAAAAAAACGCCCCCGCCGTCTCCCTTTACGAAAAATTCGGTTTGGAGATCCGCGGAAAGCGTTTTCCGGTTTTTACAAAACAGTTTATTTAGAAAAGCGACGCGATGTAAGCAAGCAGCGGCGCGATGATCAAACCCGGCTGCATGTTCGCCACGCTGATCTTCTTGATACGCAGCAGGCTGTTCATCCCGATCGCCACCAGCATAATGCCGCCGCAGGCGGTCATTTCATTGATCATCGTGTCCGTGAGGATCTTATCCGCCTGCACGGCCAGCAGCGTGATCGCGCCCTGATAAATCAGCACCGGGATTGCGGAGAAGCCGACGCCGATGCCCATCGCGCTTGTCAAAGCAACGGAGGTGAGGCAGTCGATGAGGGACTTCGCAAGGATGGTCGTGATCCCCTGACCGAGACCTTCCTGAATGGAGCCGAGGACGCCCATCGGGCCGATCACGAAAAGCAGCGCCGCGGTCACGAAACCGTTGATGAAGCGTTCGCGGCTTTCATTCTGCGAACCGTGCGTGACCTTCGCGTATTTCGACTGCAGCCATCCGCCGAAGGATTCCGTCCGCTCTTCAATTTTCAACAGCTGACCGATGACCGTACCGATCACCAGACCGAGCAGCGGGATCAATGAATTCTCGGTCTTCAGGAAATCGGCCACGCCCGTCAGGGCGACGAAGATGCCCATCCCGGCCAGCAGCGTCTCCTGAAGCTTCTCGGAGATCGCCTTCCCGAACAGCAAACCGACAACAGAGCCCACCACGATGCCAATCGCGTTTATAATCGCTCCCATTCAAAAGCCCTTTCTTGATTTCGCGGGATTACTCGGCAACCGACGAGCGCGACACCATGTACCATTCGGAAATGTTCAGGAATCTGTCGCTCGGTTTGTAGATCGGGCCGATGCTGACGCCGGAGACTTTGTTCGAGACCGGGTAGTTGTAAACCGTGTTGTAAAGCGGGATCGCCGGCAGCTCTTCCATAAACAAGATCTGGAAGTTCTTATAAAGGCGCTTGCGTTCGTCCTTGTCGGTCTCCACGCGGGCCGTTTCCAGATACTGGCTGACGGTCTTATTGTTCCACTGCGTGTAATTCTGACCGGAGGAAATCTGCGTCTGATCCCAGAACGGATACGGATCGGGATCCGGATAAGAAGACAGATTGATGTCCACGAGCGCGACTTC
>CAVCBG010000091.1:0-5795 GCA_963600285.1 Anaerovoracaceae bacterium | reverse complement strand
AAACCGCCTCAGACGAGAGCGGGAAATATGACGGCAGCTATGGCGATTACATGAGAAAATACATCGAGACAACTGAAAGTCCCTTTTCTAAGGAGGCTTTAAGTAAACGTGTCGAAGAGCTCACAGAAGAAATCGAAGCTGATCAAAACTACGATGAGCGGGAAAGTGATGTCAGCAAAACTGTTGATGCTATTGGAGGCAATTTTAAGACTAATGCATCCAAAATACCCAAGGAACGAAACTTCGATTCTTTTAAAAATATATTTAGCGGATTAAAAAATGATGTGACCGCGGTTAAAGACGCGCATAAAGCAAAAAGAGACACTCGCCATCAGATTGACAAGGATGTTGCAAATAAGCTTCTTAAGGAAGTATCCGATGATTATATTGCACGTCTTCAAAACACATATAACTCTTTGGATGATAAGTCCAAGGGATATTGGACTGAAAAAACCGAGATGCTGAGAAGCATTCTTGCTAAGATTGTGACCGGTTCAGATGTGTTGAGCGATGAAAGGCGTGAAGAGCTTGAAAGGATCATCATCGCCTATCAGAAACTATCTATCCCGGAAACACCGGCAGAGAAAATTTTCAATAGGGAGAACTTTGAATATCGCATTAGAATCGGCAATCAAGTCTTGTCGCTGTCAGATCATCTAAAGATTGGCAAGCTGGCGAAGACATACAATATGAACTTTAATAATGGTGTTGACAACCGTTATAAGTCCATCGAAGAAAGCCACCGTGAGAGCGCGCACACATGGATTCAAAGCCTGCTCAACGAGATTTACAGCAATATCGTTAGATACAGTCCTGAGCTTTCAAAGCAGGCGAATCAAATTCAGGAAATGACCGATCAAATCAGTGTATGGGAGCGGCATAAGCTTAGTCTCAGCGAATATAAGCAGAAACTCAGCTCTATGATGGATTGGGAAGAAATCTGATACGCAGTCAGCCGCAGCATGACGGAAGGAGAAGCACCGTGGGAAACATAATTAAGAAAGCCGGCGGAAAAGCAGCGGATGCCGTTGCGAAATTGGCGGTTTTAAGTCCCGAACAACTTCGAGATGTGCAGAAACGCCGAGATGAATATCTTTCACAGATTCCGAGCATGGATGATGCGTCAGCCGAGGAATTAACAAATCGGCTGCTTGCCGCCGGCAGTATTGAAATATACAACGAATATCTTCAGCATATCCATGATATGTATATTCCTGTAAAGAAAGATTTTGAATATGAAGGCGGCTTTCAGCCTGCTCATAATATCCGCTATTTCAATATTACCAAATGGGTAACCGACAAGAAAGAGAACAGCCTTGAAAAGCTGGTAAATGTTTACCAGGTGCTTTCTGATGAAAAATGCAATATCGCCCTCGTTTTCAACAGGACTTGCGATGGGACGAACGTCTTCCTGGCTGTGGTGAACACCGAGAACGCCGATAACAATGTCGACGTTGAAAATTACAGAAAACGGCTTGCCGAGGCAATCAGAGGCAATTTCCCCGGCGCTGAGTGGAACAGCACAAACAGCGCGGGCGTTTTACCATGCTTGAAAAACGATCTGCCGTATTCCGTCGCCAGCGCGTCCAATATTCCCGGCGAGAAATCCGAAAAGTTTATAAGCCAGACGATCGAGAAGCTCCTCGACGGCATTGTTCCGGATACGAAAGCGAAAGAATATACGATCATCCTTTTGGCCACTCCCGTTCGAGATGTTGAAAACAGAAAACTCCAGCTCACGGAGCTTTATTCCGCACTTGCTCCTTACTCGGGATGGCAGACCAATTTTGTATATACAGAGTCTTCCGGCACAAATTCAATGGCCACCTTTGGAATCAATGCCGGGGTCAGTGCCGGTCTTCAACAGGGGCTGAACTCGTCCGTGACAAACACTTCGGGGACCACAGATTCAACAGGAAGTTCAGAATCCAACTCGACCGGATCTTCGACAACAGATTCGTCCGGGTCCTCGACAACGGATTCGACCGGCTCATCGACAACAGATTCAACCGGAATGTCCAGCAGCAGCACAACAGGACGGTCTTCATCCGACAGTACTACGCAAACAGCAGGAATTAATGCTTCTACAACCGGAAGTGTAGGCGCAAACGCG
This sequence comes from Anaerovoracaceae bacterium, assembly GCA_963600285.1. Classification (GTDB taxonomy): domain Bacteria; phylum Chloroflexota; class Anaerolineae; order Anaerolineales; family Anaerolineaceae; genus Flexilinea. The sequence goes on along the minus strand of CAVCBG010000091.1, from coordinate 3,682 downwards.
TCGATAGGAGCTTTCGGCGCAAACGTAGGGGCGAATGCCACCGTAGCAACCTCATGTGGCCAGAGCGTTTCCGAGGCTGTTACCCAAGCTGCAACCGATACTGTAACAAACACATTGGGGAAAACGACAGGGCATTCCGCAACCGAAAGCTTAGCCAAAGCAATCACAAGTTCCAGCGGGAAAGCTGTCACAAATTATGCGGCCAAAGCCCTTGCCAACACACTTGGACATGCCGTTTCCAAGTCAGTTGCTACAGCAAAAGGTATATATAAGGGCGTGAATTTTGGAGGAAACTTCGGGGCCAATTTCGCCCGCTCATCCAATGTGACCGCGATTGTCGGGAAAAATGAAGGCATCACCCAGTCATTTACCAACTACAACATTAAGCACACGCTCGAAATTCTTGAGCAGCAGATGAAACGTTATGAGCAGAGCGCTGCGTTGGGGATGTGGGATTTCGCGGCATATGTGCTTAGTGAGGATCTGAATGTCGCTAACAATGTCGCGCATTCTTACCTCGCGCTTACGCAAGGAGATCAGTCCTATATGTCTCAAACGGCAGTTAATCTCTGGCGGGGAGATATGGGCAGTGAAAGTGAAAACGCGAAAGAAATATGCTCCTACCTGCGGGAACTGCGCCACCCCGTATTTGGCTTAAGTCCCGCGCTTACCTCGGCAGACTCGAGGTTTAACGCATACCCTCCGGTGGCAACCGCGGCAACAAGTCTTTCGGGGAAAGAGCTGGCCTACTCGCTGAATTTCCCGCGAAAATCTGTCGCCGGGCTTCCTGTGGTAGAATGCGCGGAATTCGGCAGAAATGTTGTCAGTTACACACAGAGTAAAAAGCAAGCTGACGCGTTACGCATCGGAAACATCTTCCACATGAATCGCGCCGAGAACGCGTTCGTACAGCTTACGAAGGAATCTCTGTGCTCACATACATTTATCACCGGCAGTACCGGCTCGGGCAAAAGCAATACCGTCTATCAAATTCTGAATGAAGCCTTGGCACTGGACACGAAATTCCTCGTTATTGAGCCGGCGAAAGGCGAATACAAACATGTATTCGGGAATGAACCCGATGTTACGGTTTACGGAACAAATCCGTATCTCAGCGAACTTCTGCGGCTCAACCCCTTCAGCTTTTCGCATGGCGTTCATATCTTTGAGCATTTAGACAGACTTGTTGAGATATTCAATGTCTGTTGGCCTATGTACGCCGCCATGCCTGCCGTATTGAAAAAAGCGATTGAAAAATCCTATTTGGATTGCGGATGGGATTTAATGAGATCCACAAACAAGTACGGTGAAGCGATCTATCCTACTTTTTCAGATGTCGCGCAGAATATCAAGATCATTATTGACTCAAGTGAGTATGACGCTGATAACAAAGGCGCGTATAAAGGCTCTTTGCTGACAAGGTTGGAGTCATTGACCAATGGCATTAACGGAACGCTATTCACCGTTGACGAAATCGAGCCGGAGAAGCTGTTTGATGAAAACGTTATCGTTGATCTGAGCCGTGTCGGTTCGGCTGAGACGAAGTCCCTGATTATGGGTATGCTTATCTTGAAGCTTCAGGAATACCGGATGACTGAGCCGATAAGCATGAACGCGGATCTGAGGCATATTACCGTCCTTGAGGAAGCGCATAACATTCTCAGACGGACTTCATTTGAGCAATCCTCGGAAGGCTCGAATCTGTTCGGCAAGAGCGTTGAAATGATTTCAAACGCGATCGCGGAAATGCGTACATACGGCGAAGGATTCATTATCGTCGATCAGGCGCCCGGGCTGCTTGATATGTCCGCGATTCGGAACACTAACACCAAAATCATCATGCGCCTCCCGGATCAGAGCGACCGAGAACTTGTCGGCCGCTCTGCGAACCTGAACGATGATCAAATCCTTGAGCTTGCTAAGCTTCCCTGCGGCGTCGCGGCGATATACCAGAACGAATGGATACAGCCGGTTCTATGCAAAGTTGACGAGTTCAAGACAAACGGGAAGCGTTACGAATATACGCCCGAGGACGATGTGTTTCATGAGAAGGAAACCCGGGAGATTTCAAATTCCCTCCTGGAATGCATCATGAATAATGAAATCCTACGGAAGGACGATAAAGCGGACATTCAAAAACTTCGCCATCTGATCATTAAATCGAAGCTGGATTCCACGATCAAGACAGATTTCATGGAGTATATCGAGTCGAACAAAGAGACAGCTGTAAGCTCACTTCGCAAGATGATGTATGATTTCCTGTCGGCGGAAAAGGCGATGGACTCCGCAAAAGAGTACAGCGACCTGACGGACTGGGCGAACGCGGTAGTTAACGGCTTGCAGCCGTCCATTAAGAATTACTCGGAGAAGCAAATCAATCTGGCTCTCGCGCTTCTCATTTACGAGCAGACAATTCGCGATTCGTCATACAACGATTTATATTGTCGATTTACAGAAGTATATCAATCGAAAGGAGGCGTCTTCTAATGGTCAGCGAAATCATCAAAAGCGAGGTCGTAAAGCCAAAAGCTACGGATATACCGAGCTATCGAGATATCAAGCCCGAATCCGGCATGACTGTAAGTGAAGCAAACAAATATTGGGATATTCGTTTCAATGGAAGAGCTGAGGTCTCGGATGGATACTATATTCCCTATGAAAAAAGATTAGACCAAACCCCGGTAACCGGTGACCACCTACGCGGTGATTGGAAAGGAGAGCGCGGAGAATCCCGGTTTATTCCGTCAATCGAAACGGAAAAAGGAAAAGCAGCACACGATAAGTTGGCTGAAAAGGGGATGGACGGCATCGAGTATAAATATGCCGAGCCGGATTTTTCCGAGTGCGCCGAAGCTACGGTCGAAATTGATAATATGACAGAAAATCGGTTTGATTACTACGATAAGGAAGACAAGCTGCGTCGAGGGAATTTCTGGCAAGCAGACGCAAAATGCGCTGAACAATGGAAGGCGGCTCAAAAAGACGGCAGAACAGACTGGAAGGCGGACGAGGTGCGCAAATGGCGCCATGAAAATGGCTGCTCGTGGCATGAAAGATGTGATACTCGCACAATGGATTTGGTTCCTCAGGAAATCCACGGCTATTTTACACATTCAGGCGGCTGCTGGGAGTGTAAAGTTCGCGACGGGGGAAATATAGGAGGTGGTTTTGATGAATAAGCGCAAGATGAACATTTGGGGCAGAGAGTTCGATCTTCCCGTGATTTACGAATGTTACGACGGAGAAGAAGTTCTTGAAAGTCAGAAAGAAGCCGAGGCTCTGCTCGAAGAAAATTCGAAGGAAGTCGCCGGTTCTTTGAATCAGGTCAAGAAATATATTCAAGAGACAGAGGCTGCGCAGCTGACGGAAGACAAAATTGATAATATTTTCAGATATGTGATGCCTAAGAGCGTCTTTGTCCCTCACATCGCGGAACACCTTACTGCCGCGATCATGTGTGACTATAAATTCGACCTTGAACACGGCATGGCGGTAGTCTTTGAAAACGGACGGTTCAAGGAAGTCGGATCGCAGGATATTGTTCTGTAATTTGAAAAAGAAAAAGCAATAAGCGAGGGAGCATTACAAAAAGAATCGGCAGATGATTGCCCACCGCCCGATTTTGCCCACGGAGCGTTTATAATAGAAGGCATGAACACTACCGAACTGCTGTCACCCGCGG
>CAVCBG010000090.1:0-5823 GCA_963600285.1 Anaerovoracaceae bacterium | reverse complement strand
AAGCGGTCCCCCTTCCCCTCGAGGGGAAGGACAATAGCGCGGTCTAAGTTAAGGTTTGTTTCCCATTGTCCGGCGCATTGGTTAATGTTATCCGGTCTCCGATCTCTTCTAGCCAAAATACTGCGGGAGCAGCTTTCGCAGCAGCTCTTCCGCATCGGATTTCACGGATCGGGCGTCGTCAATGTTCCGCAGCGCGGCTCGGTAGACCTCGTCCAAGGTGGTGTTCCATACCCAAGCCTGCGACGGAATGAAATTCACGAACAAGCCCATCTTCGACTCGTCATAAAGCCCAACCGCGATATAAGCCTCCGGGCACAGATAATTGTAGGGATTCGTTCGGTCGTATTTCTCCGGATCCGGATCTTCAAGCCGGATGACCAGGTAGCGCTTCGCGGTTTCAAAATCGGCGAAGTCGGGATTCAGCGCGGAAAGGAGCGCGATGTTGTCCTGTCTCTGCTTGACGAGCTCGTCGCAGAGGCGAGACCACATGATCTGCTGTTCCTGAGGCGCGAAGAAATTACGCAGCCGGCCGAAGGCGGTGTTCACATGCATCCACGGGTCAATGGGAGAGACGCGGTCGATGAAATGACGGACGAGCATGGTGAACCGCTGTTCGAAATCCGTCCCGGAAAGCGCCCGGAATTGATTGTTATATATATTCGGGTTGCTCAGCAGGGGCATCGCCTGCCGTCGGCGCAGCAGAACAGTCTCGCGCGGTATCTCCGGGAAATATTTTTGATTCTCTTCCCAGAATTCATCATCACCGCAGTTCAACGTCCCCAACATCCACTCATTATGGAGAATGAAGTAAAGCCAGGCGGAATCCCGGCCGTATTTGCAGGCTTCGGCGGCGATATCCTTGATATTTTGGTCTTTTTCGGCATCGCGTTTGTTCGCCTCTTCCTGCAGGGCGTTAAAGCTTTCGGCGGCTTCAGCGGCTTTCGCTGCCGAATCCGCGGCTTGAGCAAGCTTTGTCTGCAGCTTGTTGACGCTTTCCTTCAGGTCCGCGATGGCGGCCGCTTCTTCCGCGGAAACGATTTGTCTGCCCATCCACGGCGCCGGAATGCCTGAAATGATTTCCGACGGCTTTCTCGTGTCTTGGAAGTCATCCTCGTCATCGAACCGATCCCAGAACATTCCCAAGCGCAGGGAGGAAGACGTCACGACATTGCTTTCTGCCGCAAGCGCGATGACGCACCAGCAGTTCAGAATGTCGGCGCCGGTTCCCTCCAACGGCAGGTTGGGATCGCGCTTCGCTTTCAAGTCGGCGTAAACCAGGTCCATCGCCGGGATCAGCAAGCGGAGTTCATTCCGCAGTCCGCTGAGCGTACCGAGATTGTTTACGGTGTCGTGTGTTGACTCATCTCTCGCGAGGCAGGCGGCCGCGATTCGGCTTCCCGGCAGAGGCAGATCGGTATAGATATTGAAATTATCCGGCAGGCCGCAAAGCTCCGGGAAATAAGAATCTTCCTGATAATTGTTCTTTTCTTCGATCCAAGCGATGACTTTCCGAATATCGGCCGCGGTAACTTCATCCAGGCCTTTTCCTTGGTCACTCAGGAGGGAGGCAAGGCTCCAGATGAAAGAGCGGAATGTCCGCAGTTGATGCGACTGCTTGATATACCCGTCTCTGATTTCGCATTCCCGATCGGAGTTCGGCTTAAACACGGCCTCTGAGACCCTGAATAAGCGCGCGTAGTGCAGGGCGCGCTTCTCTTCGGAAAACTCGGATACATGCCCCAGCTGCAGGTTGATCGCGTCCCGCGTGTATTCCGATGAGGGATCAATATAGATGTCGTCTTCAATATCGTCAAAATTGATTTTGGAGAAGCGGGTGTACTGCAATACGGGGCTCATCAAGCCGGCGCCGAAGCCGAACAATCCGACCGTCTGCTGCGGCTGAATCTTAGGACCGGGCCACGCGTAGGCAATGATCCGCTCATAAGTCTTGTTGTATTCGCGGAGGACATCCCGCGTTTTATCCAAAAGCGTCTGTCCGGGGCAGAATCCGCTGTCGGGGACGGACAGTCCCCATTTGATTCTGTGAGCGGCGGTGTCCTTGCGGGAGGGAACAATATTCACGGTGAGTTTTACCGAGACATCGGCATCCGAAAGGATTTTGAGCAGCTGCTTTTCGAACGGCTTCATCATCTCGGTAAAGCACAGGTAAACTTGGCCGTCTTCGGTGAATGAGACCGCGATCTGATTTTCCGCGACGGCGATAAACAAAGCGAACGGCGTCCACGCCCCGATCACACTCCAAGCGAGGGGACGTGACCTGTCCTTTTGCGAGATGTTCAGCCCGGAATTTTCCAGCTCGGTCAGGTATCCGCAAATCTGAGCGCCGAACTCCTTGTAATTGAAAAACAGTTCCGGATAATTCCACATCACTTCCTGATTTGCCTGGATGCCGTGAATGATGTGCTTCTGCTGAGCCTCATCCCATTCGAAATCCGATTCCCTGAAGAAAATGGCGTCCTCCGAGAACAGCTGCAAAAGCAATACGGGATTGACTCTTTTATCCGAGCAGAGGATTCGGATATCCGGCTGCCGGCAAATTTCGGTCAGCCATTCCCGCGCCGCCCGCAGCCGGATTTCCGGGGTTTGGTTCGGCTTTTTGGCGAAGGCGGAAACATCGTTGACGATCACATCCCTGTATCGGAGGCCGATCGTCCCCATACCGCGGAGCAGCTGGTCCGTTTCGGTAATACTGTCATTCGTGTACAAAAACCGCAGCATGTCAACGAACAAGCCGCTGTAGGACGCGGTGACGCGATCCCGTTCGGATTCATCTGCCGCCTGCCTGACTGACCCGAAAAAGTCTCTGATCGTGTAAAGCATCATCGCCTTCATGAACGGACCTTCATTGATTGTCCGGAGGATATCATTCTGATATTCCCGGAAGCTGCCCACATTGATCAGGTTCAAGAAAAGCTCATTGCCGAGTTCGTGATCCGACTTTATGCCCGGATGATTGAGATCGATTTTTGAGAGCGTCTCAAGAACGTAGCTCACAGCGCTTTGAGCGAAGCTGCTCTCCGGCGTGAAGTCTTGATCCGTGATCGTTGTGTAATCCTTGAAGTCCTTCGGGATCGGGCAGTCTTCCGGTTTTTTCGTGGATTTCGGCGCGGCGGTCTGTTTTTCGGGCTTTACGGCTTTTCGACCGCTTGGTGTCTCTTGTGAAGCCGGGCTCTCCTCGGCGATTTTCGGGAACTCCGCTTCAACCGCCGCCGGGTCGGTGATGACGCGGAAGTTATGCTCGGCCGCGTATTTTTCGGCGCATGAGCCTTTCGCGCAGTAAATCTCAAGATTCGGATTCGAATCGAATGCCTGACCGTCAATCTCAACAACCGTCTCCGGGATCAGGATCTTCCATAGACGGCCGTCCTCGGAGCGCCTATCGCTATAGAAAGCTTTCTGTTGAATTGAGCGCAGACCCTTGGGCAGCCTGATCTTTGTAATGTCACAGCAGCTGAAAGATTCCGCCGGTATTTGCTTGACCGGGCCGAGAATTTCCACATTTTCCAGTTTTCTGCAGAAATTGAAGCACCGTTCTCCTATTTTTTTCAGGCTCTTCGGCAGCGTAACCGATGTAATAAGCGAACAGAATGAAAAGGCGGCCGTCCCGATTTCTTTCAATGTGTCGGGAAATGTGATCCTTTTCAGTGCCGAACATCCGAAAAATGCGGAGGCGCCGATTTTTTCAAGGCTGCCGCTCAGATAGACCTGTTCAAGCTTTTTGCACATATCAAAAGCAGAAGGCCCGATTTTCACAATGCTGTCCGGCATTTCGACATCACCCAATGAAGAGCACCAGCTGAAGGTTTCCTCTTCAATTGTTTTGATGGTTCCGACCATCGAAACCTCTCGGAGCTTTTCGCACCGGTGAAACGCGTGATGTCCCAAAAAGTTCAAACTCAGCGGGAAACCCACGTACTCAAGAGCTTTGCAGTCGGCAAAAGCCCGCACCCCAATCGACTGAACGGAGTCCGGGATGTCAATTGACTTCAGGTTCTTACAGTAACCGAATGCCCAGTCCCCGATTTTTGTCAGCGACTCCGGTAAGAGCACTTCGGTAACAGAATCTTTCCTGTAAAAAGCCTTCGGCTTGATCTCTTCAATTCCTTCCGGAATTGTGACCGAGGACGCGTTCCCTTTATAAGAAAGCAGCGACGTCCCTTCGATCTCGAATTGGTCGTTCGACGCGGGCGGTTCGGATGCCTTTCCCGTCCGAGAGCTTGTTCCGATTTTTATGGAATCCAGCACGCCGCAGACGAATTTTTCCTTTTCGTCGTCGGGGACCTCTCTGTTGTCACTGAGCGTAATCAAATACGACGTGCCGTCATTAATTCCCAAAAAAGCGAGAACAGAGGAGAAATCTTTCGTCCTTTTAGCAATAATGACGATATGGTCTCTTTCGGCATACTGTATATAAGGGCAATCCGGGAAAAAGATCAGCATCTCTAAGAACAGCAGCTTCACTCCGTTCCCCTCGTCCAACTCATTCCGATTTACCTTGAAGTTCAGCCTTTTGATTTGCGTGAGGGTCTCTTCCTGCGCCGCGTCATCCGAATAATCGGCCCCTTCAATCCCCATATTGAGATCGTATGACAGACTTACGCTCTGCTCGGCATCGGAGAAAGACTCCCAATCATTGCTGTTCAGATAGCACAAGAGAGGATGTTTCGATAGCTCTCTCTCTCTTAAGAAAGACTCCCTATCTTTGCTGTTCGGATGGCACCTCGCGACGAAGTAGTGGGGAATATCTTCATTTTCTGTTGTGTAATGGGTCTCGAAGCTGTCGGGAAGGCACATGGAAAAAGTTCCGTGCATGTTGTAGGCACTCATTCCCGGAATCTCCTCGGACGACGACGGCTTTGCCCCGCTTTTTCCGCTTCGTGATTTCGAATTCTTTTTCCGCCCGGAGCTTTGCTCCGCCGACGGGCCTATTCCCCGAGGGTCGGTTCCGATTTTTATGGAGTCCAACACCCCGCGCGCGAATTCTTCTTTTTGAGCGGCGGGGACGTCTCTGTTGTCAATGATTGAGAATTCGTAGAAGGTGCCGTCATTGATTTCCAGACGGGCGTCAACCTTCGAATAATCCTTGGATCTTCCGTCAATTATGACGATATGATCTTTTTCGGCGTGGTATATGTATGGGCAGTTATCCGCGGAATCGCGGAGCGTGGAGCCAACCAGTCCGTTGGTTACCTTCAGCATTGCCGCATCAATCATCGATGAAGCATATTTAACACGTGCAATGGCGGCCTCCTGCTGCTCCGGAGATGTATAGTCGCCGTCTTCTTGCCCGGCTTTGTATTGATTCGTTATGCTTATACTCTGTTCGGCACTGGCATAGAAGCCCCAAAACTCGTCTTCCGGATGATACCTCGCGATAAAGTAACGGGGGATAATCTCATCCTTTTCTTTGTAATGGTATTCAAAATAATCGGGGAGCTGCACGGAGAAAGTCCCATGCATGTTGTAAGTTTTCATTCCCATCGTGAATCCTCCTCACAGTTGTCATTCGGCCGGCGGAGTCTGCCGTAAATATTTATGGAACGCGGATGTTGTGTGGCTTTAATTATACATGGGAAAAGGGAAAACGAAAAGGCGCAATCCGGCGAAAGCCGCTTCGCGGCAGTTAGGAGTTAGGAGTGAGGAGTTAGGAGTTGACGCCCGCTTCGGAAGCGTGGATTGCAATGTCGGGCGTTTGGATTATCCGGGTCTCATCAATTCAGCCGTGTTTGTTCTGTCCAAAGCGGTTACTGTTGGGCGGGATCACCTCATCCACCGCAAGCGGTCCCCCTTCCCCTACGAGGG
>CAVCBG010000089.1:0-5826 GCA_963600285.1 Anaerovoracaceae bacterium | reverse complement strand
CAAGATAACAGGGTTTGATGCCGTTTTTGCCCTGCTTTGCCGGCAGTTCAAAATCATCGCTCGGAATGAACAGGTGGACTTCCTTCATTCGGTGATCCATCAGCTGCCCAGGGTAACGCCATAAGTAAACATTCCCGTGCAGTTCGGCGTCGTCTTCGAGTACGTAGCCTTTGAAAAACAGCGCGCCGCAGCGTCTGTCATTGTAGAGCTCATAGACAACACTGCCGCAATGCGGACAGACCAATTTGCCGTCGGAAAGATAAATCTCGCCTAATGTAAGCCCGCCCTCCGAATGGGAACAGCCGCATTCCGCGTTCGCGCAGGCATACACGCCGGAAATACCTTTGAAAAGCATATGCATACGCGCGGGGAAGAGGACCGAGCCTTTGGCGTTTTTTGCCAGCGGGGCAATTGCTAAAAGAACGCTGACCGCCTTCAAGGAATCCTCTTGACTGAGCTCGGGAAATATACTCGAAGACAGCTCCCCCAACGAGACCGCGTTTCCGCGGCACTGCTTGATGAGCTCGTGGAATGGGCGGTAATAAATCAGGTTATCGTACATCCAGCCGCAGACTTCAGGCAGGGAATTAATGTTCCGGTCAAAGCCTTCCAATTGACGCCAGAACGCCAGAAGTTCGGAAAGCTTCAATTCGTCCTTATCCTCAAAATGAGCGGGATCCAAACCTAAAAGAAGCTCCGCCGGGATGTCGTACTTCATCTGGCCGTCAATTTCTTCTCTTTTTCCGGTCAGATAGCAGAACTTTTTACCCGAATCGGAAGCGGTAAGATCATCGGCGAATTTCAGCACCGCGTCAACATCTTGTTGGTTCTTATCGGGCATACTCGCGGTCGTGAGTATGAATTGCACGCGGTCGCGGCTGATCCCGAGTTTATGAAAAAGCCGGCGAATCAACAGCGCGACTTCCCCGCCCGACGAACCTCGATACATATGCGCCTCATCAATAATAAACAGCAGCTTGTTTTCTCGGTCGGCGTCGAGCCATTCGCGGGTATTGTCCCAGATTTTCTTTTCTCTGGGGCGCAGCAGCATGTATTCCAGCATTGAATAGTTCGTGATGAGAATGTCAGGGCAGAATTGCTGCATTTCAAAACGGGTGATCAACTCGGCATCCTCGTCATTCGGAATATGCCGGCTCTCATGAAGCCCCTGCAGGAATTGGTTCATGTCGGCTTTCGCCGGGATTTTTCCTTCATGCAGGAGACGGTCGAAAAACTCCTTCTCGGAATCATTTTGCGGGAATGACATCCGTGCCAAAGTTTTCTCAAGTTTTTGATCCTGAGCCTTGGACGGCACAACGCCCGGGTACGGCGTACGCCCGGTATACATCCCGAATTGAGGACGCCGAACTTCCTTCCCGCTAGTATCTCTGAAAACCTTGATGAATTTATCATCGGGATCTCCGATCATCCTCCGCAGTCTGCTGATTTGGTCGGAGACAAGCGCGTTCATGGGGTACATCACAATTGCGCGGACGCCCCGTACAGCCCAGGATACTTTGTGGTTTCTTGCCTCATCTGCCATCTTCGCGAGTAACGGCCACATAAAGCACTCGGTCTTGCCGGAGCCTGTACCCGTCGCGACGAACAGGTCTTCGCCGTTCACTGCGGTTTCAAGCGCGGATATCTGATGAGCAAACGGCGCAGGGAAGACACCGGCACCCGCAGCCGCCAATTTCAGGAAATAATCTTTCATCCACGGAGCTAAATTCGCGGATTCAATCCCATTCGGGACGGTAACATAGGCCGGAGACGACTCAATAAACGGCTTCTGATAAAGCAAACCTTCATCATCAATATGCTTGTTTATCGCGGAGAGGAGGATCGCCGATTTCCCGAAATACTGCGATTTTATATAATCTTCCAGCTCCGTCCGCAGCTGCTTATGAACATAATTCGCTCCGTTTGGCATCAGAGTTTTCCTTTCCTGAATTCATATCCTTCATCCGTAAGAACATTCTTGATTGCGTCAAAGACTTCAACCGAGAGTTTTCTTTTGAAATCGCACGGAAGCGGTATGCATATCTCCGGCCAGCTGTATAATTTCAAAAAGTTGAGCTCACGCGGAGGAAGCAAATACGGCATCCGCACATGAATCAAGTCGCCGTCTGCCGCGTATTCTATCGGCGGAAGTTTGCCGTAAGCCGCGAGACAGGCGTTTGCAAGTGAACTGTAATTAAAGGACACGGTCTGCCATTGCGGAAGAGGGCTGACTTCCATTGCCGATCCTGAAGCTCGATATAGATAATACACCTGCAAGCCCTTCGGTCCGGAACGAAGAATTGATACCCGCCCGTCTGTTTCCGGATTGTTTACCCAATATCCATAGGTAAACGGCGGCTCTAAGCGAAGATACTCCGTGTTTCCTTCGAACGCGGCATCCTTTTTCCAGGAAGCGGCGGACAACGTGTTATTCCACAATGTTTGCAATGTTTCACCTTGCAGTCCGAACATTGCCTTTACCTCATCCGAGCCCGACTCCTCGGTTTGCTCCGAATAAAAGCCGATGCCTGAGACGTAGGAGATACTGTCCAAGGCAATTCCCCTCTGAAACAGGACCTTGCCGGCAGAAGCTTCACGCTTCATCGACGGCGCGATTCGATATGGGTTGTGATAAACGACGCCCGCGTTTAGAAATATTCCCGTAATTTCATCTTCAAGCTCCGCGGAATCATTTGGGAAGCATGCGTCCAACTCCGGATACATTGTTTTGTAGCTCGCCAGTATTCTGCGAATTCTTTTCTTCACATGGACAATGGAAACGGGTTCGTCATCAATGTTGTCCCACAGGGAGGCGTAGGCCATCATTCCGCAGATGCTGTAAATCAGCCGGACTTTCCAATCGGTTTCTGATTCCCGTTCACCTTTATAGATGTTATATTTCCGCGCAGCTTCTACGAGCAGTCCGTTGTATTGATTCATCAGACGTCTCCCAGAATATATCTTAGATCACGCTTGAGGTCTTCTGAAACAGAGACTTGTTGATCGCTAAACATTCCCACGAGATTATCAATTTTCATCAGAGCGTAAGCCATCGGAAGAATTCCCAACACGAAATCATCGTCCGGTGTTGCGTCAGGATAAATATTGTGCATTGTTCCAATGAGCATTTCGATCCGGTTCTGAGTCAAAGGCGTCAGTAATAATTTTGAAAGTGCCTTCAATTTTTTACCGCTGTTCTTCGGCAATTGGGATTCAAAGTTCTCCGCAAAATAGCCACCGTAGTAATTACCGCGGGCTTTCTTATCGACAAAGAACTCCGTAAAAAGCGGAAGCATGAATCCATAAAGGCTCTTGGGCTCGACAGGGATATCTTCCGCGTATGGATGCGTGATGATAAAGAAGATATCCTTTTTGGCAAGAACTTCCGGCAGACGGTTCATCCATTCGCTCGCGAAAAGATTGTTGATCACGACGATCTTCTCGCCGGCGCCGCCAATGCTCTCAACAATTCGCTCGTTATACCTGCCTTCGCAGGAAAGCACCCCGCATTGGTGTCCGGTCACAGCGGCGCTGAAAGCCTGAGCGATGTCCATCGCATTCGGACCGGCAAGGAGAATCGGCTGATTATTGATGTACGCGGCGCAAAGAAAGGCTGCCAGCCCTTTCAGCCGGGCTTCCGAAATCCCGGCTTCGCGGAGTTCCATTTCAGATGTATAGAATACATCTGCCCAAGAGTGATGCGCCTCAAGGTTATTGAAATCATCACTTTGGAGAATCACTCTGTATGGTGTGTTCCCAATATTGGCGCCGTTCCCAACTTCATCGAATGTGTTCGGCACCGACTGGCCGCCGACGAAGGCCATGCTCGCGATAAACTCAGCCGCGTTGCTCCGCGCCTTTTGAATTCGTTCGGCGACTGCCGCTTCGACATCTTCAGCCAATTTCTCTTTTTCGGCAACAGCAGCGGCAAGACGTTCGTCTTCCACTTTCGCTTCGGCAAGCTCCGCTTGAGCCGCAGCAAGGCTGTCTTCAACGGATTTCAGATCCTTTTCCGCTGCCTCGAGTTTTTCCCGCGTTTCAGTCAAAAGCAGCTCATTTTCCTTCTTCCAATCCGCGCGAATAAGCGCCTTCATGTTTTCACGGAGCTCTGAATTATATGAAACAGCTGAAAGAATGATGTCGTCCTCCAAGCTGCTCCCGTCAATATACTTCCCGGCGGCATTCATGAATTCATCCAGCATCTGCTTGGCTTTCGCATCGGAGCAATGGCAAGCCGTCCCGATTTTGCCGACAACATCGTCCGTCGGAACGACATCAATGAACTCTTTGAAAGACTTAGACGCGGACTTCGTTATCCCTCTGGCTTTAAATGCGCTCCACGACAACGAAGAGAGTACGATATCTTTCACAATTTCCTGCGGCTTTTTTAAAAAATAAAGCTTATCGGGTCGGCCGGCGAATGCGCTCTTATAGAAGCGAAGTCCATTTTTCAAGTATAAAACATTCAAACCGGAGAACTCATATACCGGAATCTCATTGCAGTCTTCGGCAAGCTTGACTTTTCCGTCCGCCGTGATGAGGTTTTCGGAATTGCACAAAATGCCGACATACATTCCTTTTGACGGAGAGAATGCGAACATGGTTTTCCGACTGTGAAGCTTCCTCTCGATTCCTGATTTCAGCAAAGCCGCCATTTCATCAAGGTTCGGCACGTCTAAAACGACGACCTCAATAGCGGAGAGGCGCTCGATAAAGCGAGAGGTAATGTAATCTTTGGAGGGATCCATTTTGCTTGGACTTGCGACCCATGCCCAAATGCCGTAAAAGCTATCTTCCGAAGGGCCGTCTACATAGTAAATCCAATCTCGGTTTTCGAAATTTTTCGGCAAATAATCTTCTTGATCAAACCGGGTGTAGATTCCATCCCGACTTAAATCCGCATGACGCTGTAGGTATTTCTTCTCATTGTTATATGTAAACACTTCACATAATGAAACAATTTCATCGTTCCCGACAGATGAAAGCGCCGAATTGTCTGTATCGTCGAACTTTACAAGATAATTGACGTCATCAATTTCGGCAACGGTATCAGCCGTCTGCAATTCAGCGATTTTTCTCTCCGCTTCAGCTAATTTTTCTTCTGCAGATTCCTTTTCCCGCTCAATTTCTTGAAGACGCTTTTCATAAGTTTCTTTGACGGCTTCCGTTTGTTCCTGCGCATCTTTTATCTGCTCCTGCAGTTGGGTCTTCTCTTCTTCCAGCTTTTTTATCCGTTCATCGGCTTCTGTTTCCTTTACATGTTCAGCTTTGATCTCTTCTATCTTTTTTTCAAGAAGAGCTGCATAATCCGCATCCGAATTGTTACCGGAAAGTTTGAGGTATAAACCGACATTATCCTCAAAGAAAGATTGCATCAAGGCTTTCGCCAAAGCAAGGTTTTGTTCCAATCCTTCATTTTCGAAGATTTCGACGTTTTCCCGGATTTTTTCAAGATGAAAAGCCACGCCATCGTTGATCCATGATGAAACAAAGGGGTTATCGATATTCGCGACAGCTGTTTTCAGCGCGTCCTCATTCGATAAAGACTTCGCTCTGAACCCTTTTTTCATTTTAGAGAAAGATTTTTCATTTTTCTTAAAATATTCTTTGAAGTTTCTGCCGGTGATCATCTCGCAGAGAGCGGCTTGTTCATCTTTATTAAGAAGGTCAATGTAGTTCATAAAGCATCTCCTTGCTTTTTCGTATTCATGTTCAGGCAGGCAGTCTGCAGTCGTCGGTAAGATTGCTCATTAATGCGTCCGTCTTTGATGCATTTCCGAATCCACCGGCACACCCGAGGATAGCGGTTCATTCCTGCCAAAATAT
>CAVCBG010000088.1:0-5856 GCA_963600285.1 Anaerovoracaceae bacterium | reverse complement strand
TTCGCGGAGTCCTGCACCCGGAAGGCGATGGCGTACCAGTCCTCGTAATAGGAACAGATGGAGAGGTCGACGTTGACCGAGAGGAAGTAATCGCCGTACTGCGGCAGGGAGGCGTACGTCGACAGCAGGCCTTCGCTGTCCTGAACGGCGAGGGTCAGCTCGTTGTTGGAGATGACCGCGTTGCCGGAGGTGGAGCGGAAGGTCTGCCAGGTGCTCGGGTCGGAGAAGTCATCCGTCAGCAAGGTCTCCCCCAGCTCGGGAAGCTCGTTCACCGTCGGGAACGGGGTCGGGGTGTTCAACGGGCGCGGGGTGGCGGTCGCGGGGAACCACATCACCGTGTCGGTCGGGACCGGCGTCTCCGTCGGGGTGGAGGATGGCGTCGGGGTCTTGACGGTCGGGGTGACGAGCGAGGTGACGTGAATTTCCACGCAGCCGGAAAGAGCAAGCGCGGCGAGGAGAATGCCGAGGAAAATGTACAGCCGTCTCACGGATCAGCTCTTCAGATGGGCAACGGTGACGCCGTCGCCGCCCTCGGAGTCCTTGCCGGACTCGATGAATTTCACGTTGGCGTTGGCGAGCAGAACTTTCCGCGCCACGCGGCGAAGCACGCCCGTCCCCTTGCCGTGGATCACGCGCACGTAAGGCAGCCCCGCCAGGGACGCCTCATCCAGGTATTTCTCAAGCCGATCGGTCATGTCGAGGCTGTCCAGGCCGCGCAGGTCGATCTCAACCCCCGGCGAGGGATGAAATACCTCAACGGAGCTCTTCGCCGCTTTGCGTTCGGGTTCGGGCTCCTGAATCTCCTCGTCGGTGTCGTTCTTGCGGGCCAGCTGACGCAGCGGGACGCGCATGCGCAGGCTGCCGAGCTGAATCTCGGCCTCGTCCCCGTCAATGTTGGAAATGACGGCCAGGGATTCCGTGCCGAGGGAGCGGACGCGGACTTTGTCGCCGGCTTTGAGCGGGCGGTCGTCCTGAACGACGGGCTTGGTTTTCTTTAAGGTCTTCTCGCCGGTGTCCTTCACCAGCTTATCCGCGGCGCGGAGGTCCTGCTCCAGCTGCTTCATCTCCTCAACCGGGGCGCCGGTTTTGGCGGCGGCGCGCTTGATGCGGGCAAGCTCCTCCCGCAGCTCGCGGACCTCATCCTCGAGCGCGGATTGCGATTCCCGGAGGACGCGTTCGCGTTCGTCCTCGATCTGCTCGAGGCGCTTCTGCAATTCACGGCGGTCATTCTCCGCGAGGGATCGCATTCTGTCGGCATGGGAGCGCGCCTTCTTGGCGGCGTCGTACTGCCGGCGGATGTCGTCGAGAAGGTTGTCGACGTTCATATCGGTCGGGTTGATGGTCTTCTGCGCGTTGGCGAGGATCTCTTCCGACAGGCCCAATTTCTTCGCGATCAGCAGCGCGTTCGAACGGCCGGGCAGCCCGATGGTCAGGTGATAGGTCGGGCGCAGGGTCTTCAGATCGAACTCCATGGAGGCGTTCGTCACGCCGGGAACGGACTGGGCGAACATCTTCAGCTCGGAGAAATGCGTCGCCGCGAAGCAGGGGACGCGGTGGTCGACGATGTACTGCAGGATGGCGCGGGCCAGGGCGGAGCCTTCCTGCGGATCGGTGCCGGAGCCGAGCTCATCCAGAAGGACGAGCGTCCGTCCGTTGACGCGGTTCAGCACGCGGATCTGGTTCGTCATGTGGCCGGAGAAGGTCGAGAGCGACTGCTCAATGGACTGCTCATCGCCGATGTCGGCGAAGACATTCTGGAAGCAGGAGAGCTCGGAGCCGGATTCGGCGGGGATGTGGAGGCCGGACTGGGTCATGAGGACCATCAGCCCGATCGTCTTCAGGGAGACGGTCTTGCCGCCGGTGTTCGGGCCGGTAATGACGACCACGAAACGGTCTTCATCCAGCACCACATCAATCGGCACCGCCTTGTCAACCGGCAGCAGCGGATGCCGCGCGCCGTAGAGCTTGATGACGGGGTTGCCGGTCTTGTGCCGCTTCTCGGCAAGGATCGGCTCATTGGCCTTGAGGTATTCGGCGTACTTCGCGCACATCAGGGCGAAGTCGATCTCCGCCAAAGTCTGATTGACCGTGCGGATTTCCGCCGCGTGTTCGGCAATCTCCGCGGTCAGCAGGGCGAGGACGCGGTGGACTTCATCGCGCTCGGCGAGCTGCAATTCCTGATAGCTGTTGTTCGCGTCCACAACGGTGAGCGGCTCCACGAAAAGGGTGGACCCGGACGACGACTGGTCGTGGATGATGCATTTGAACTGCGTCTTGTACTCCACTTTGAGCGGGATGACGTAGCGGCCGGAGCGCTGGGTGATGATCGGCTCCTGGATCATGGATTGATAACGCGGGTCGCGCAGGATCTTATCCAGCCGTCCCATCAGGCGGCTGTAAGCGTTGCGGACCTCTCTGCGGACCTCGGCAAGCTTCTCCGAGGCCGAGTCGAGGACTTCGCCCTTATCCGTGACCGTGCGGGAGATCGTCTCGATCAAGCCCTTCGGCGGGGTGAGCCCGTCCGCCATGGCGGAGAGCTTCGGGTATTCCGCGGCGTGGAACTTCAATGAGCGGCCGAGGTCGCGCGCGATGGAGAGCATGTACGCCAGCCGGTGAATGACTTCGCCGTCGAGGGTGCCGGACTTGCAGGCAACCGCCAGCAGCGGGCCCGCGTCAAAGCAGCCGCCGAGGCGGATGGAGTCATTGACGCTGAGCAGCAGCCGGGCTTCCGTCACGGTTTCCAGCTTGTAACGGATGAGGGCGGGGTCGGTGTACGGCTTCAGATCCCGCGCGAGTTTCTCGGACAGGCTGAAGTCGGCATAGGAGGCAAGTTTGTCGATGACTTGAGGATACTCAAGCATCGCGAGGGATTTGTTGTCCATGAAATCAGACTTCCCCGATCAGGGTCCACGGACCGGTCCACGTGATCTTGACGGGGACGATCTGCCCGAGCAGGTCGCGGTCGGAGTCAACGAAGACGAGATCCATGTTTTCGGTGCGGCCGATCCAACGGCCCTGCTTCTTCTCTTCGAAGAGGACTTTCACCGTCTGACCGAGCAGCTTGGCGTGAAGCTCTTCCGCGATGCCTTCCTGCAGCTTCTCGATCACGCGGAAGCGGCGCCACTTCTCCTCTTCGGAGACGTCATCCGGCATGGTGCGTTCGGAGAGCGTACCTTTGCGCGGTGAGTAGCGGGCAAGGTGGACGACGTTGAGCTTCAGGTCGGAAAGCTGCTTGACCGTGTCCTCGAATTCCTCCTCCGTCTCGCCGCAGAAGCCGACGATGATATCCGTGCCGATGGAGACGTTCGGGATGATATCGCGGATGCGGGCGATGATGTCGCGGTACTGCGCGTCGGTGTAGCCGCGGCGCATGGTTTCAAGCACCTTGTCATTGCCGGACTGCGCCGGGACCTCGATGTGGTTCATGACCTTCGGCAGGTCGCGGACGGTTTCGAGAAGTTCGTCGGTCATCCAGTTCGGGTGCGAGGTCAGGAAGCGGATGCGCTCAATGCCGGGGACTTCGTTCGCCATGCGCAGGAGCTGCGGCAGGGAGGGGTAGTCCGGGTTGTCGTGGGCGTAGCGGTCCACGATCTGACCGAGGAGGGTGACTTCCTTCACGCCCTGATCGGCAAGCGAGCGGATGTGATCCATGATCTCCTTCGGGTCGCGGGAGCGTTCCGCGCCGCGCTTGTAGGGGATGATGCAGTAAGAGCAGGCATGGGCGCAGCCGTAGACGATCGGAACGTACGCGGAGACTGCCGTCTGACGCTGGTTCTTCGGGAGCAGGATCTCGCCCGGCTTCCAGGCGAAGGCGGCCTCCGAATGTTCGCGTTCTTCGTTCGCGATATTGCGCCCGATGATGTAGTCCACGATGGGCTTCGGGTTGGAAGGCGGGGCGAAGACGTCCACCATCTTCAGCTTCTTGCGGAGCTTGCTCGTGTCCCCGTTGCCGACCATGCAGCCCATCAGGCCGATGATCATATCCGGGTTCTTCATCTTCATCGGCTTGAGGGAGCCGAGCCGCCCGAGCGCGCGGTCCTCGGCGGACTGGCGCACCATGCAGGTGTTCAATACGACGACATCCGCGTTATCGGGGACGTCGGATTCTTCATAGCCGAGGCTTTCCAGAGCGGAGGCGAGACGCTGGGAGTCCGCCACGTTCATCTGGCAGCCTTCTGTCCAAATGTGATATTTCATAAGTGTTGTTTCCTACGCGGTTTTTTCAATGACCCAAAGGTGTGAAAGTCCGAGGACGCGCAGCGGCGTCTTCTCCAGTCCCTGCAGCACGGCGCGGAGAGCTTTGCCCGCGGCGCCGTAACGCTGAATCAGGTTGTCGTACGCGCCGAAGATGACGGTGCGCTCGATGAACTTGACCGGCTGGCCGGCGAAAAGCTTCTCAAGGTCTTTTTTAGTATAAATATTGACGTGCGGCGCGAGCTTATCCCGCAGCGAACGCGGCAGGTAGTTGACGAAGAGCTTATTGCCGAACCGGTACTCGCCCTTCCAATAGATGCCGTGCGTCTCGAAGGGATAGCCGCGGTTCGGGCAGAAGAGCACGATGCGGCCGCCCGGCTTCAGGACGCGGATCATCTCGTGGACGGTGAGCAGATCGTCGTTGACGTGTTCAATGACCTCGTGGCTGAGGATCAGGTCGAAGTACTCATCCTTGAACGGCAGATACTCTCCGCACGAAGTCACGACGTCCGTATTCGCCTGCCCGCAGATCTGTTTGGCGGCGTGGCCGCGTTCGTACTCGATCTCGATGCCGACCGCGTGTTCGGCGGTCAGCATAAAGCGGGAAAGGTAAGAGCCGACGCCGCAGCCGTCTTCAAGGATGCGGCCGTTGATGCGCTCGCCGGCGTATTTTTTGATCAAGTCCATGCGGCGCTGCTGTCCCGCGCGCCACACGTAGGAAGGTTCGCCGCGCTCGGCGGCTTTGCTGGAATGTTCCTGTCCGTTTCTGATATCTTCCACAGCTGATTAATTTCCTTCGGATTTATTGATGGGCAGCCAGGCGATGACCGTTGTCCCGTGCCCGACCGCGGAGGTGATGTCCATATCACCGCCGAGGCTCCGGGTGCGGGTGTACATGTTGGACACGCCGTGGCTGGTGTTCTTGCGTTTTTTGTTGGTGTCAAAGCCTTCACCGTCATCCTGCACGATGAGGACGAAGCGGTCCTTCAGCTCGGAGAAGTTGACGTTGACGCTCTTCGCGTGGGCATGCTTGGCGATGTTCGAGAGCGCCTCTTTGCAGATCATGTAAAAGACATTCGTCTCGTCGTTGCCCAAGGCCTCGACGTGCTCGACCTTGGCGGTGAACTTCGCGGGGACGAAGGTGTTGGCGTGGAAGTCATTCGTCAGGCGCTGCATGCTCTGGACGATGTTCTCGTGCGTCAGCTTGTCCGGCTTGAGGTTCATAATGTACGAACGGATGTCGCGGATGGTGGCATTCAAGGCCTCCGTGGCGGCGTGAATGCTCTCCGCGGTCTTTTCCGGGTTCTGCTCCGCGGTCAGGCGGGCGTGCTCAAGCATCAAGCCGACGCCGTAGATGGATTGAATGACGCCGTCGTGCAGGTCCATGCCGATGCGTTCGCGTTCCTCAAGGATGGCGACCTTCTGCTTCTGGCGCGCCATGCGGATGTTCTGCACCAGCGGGGCAAGCCAGCCCGCGATGGAGGAGAGCAGGGTCTCGTCCGGCTCTTCCTCGCCTTCGGGGAAGCGTCCGCCGAGAACGGCGACGCCGATGGCGCCGTCCGCTGCAGGCAGGGGCAGGACGACCATGTAATTCAGGTTCGTCCGCAGCATGTCGCGTTCGTTGATGATGTCAAGCTGTTCGTCGGTCAGGCGGTAGTTCTT
>CAVCBG010000087.1:0-5985 GCA_963600285.1 Anaerovoracaceae bacterium | reverse complement strand
ATTGTCATACAAAATAGGAACATTTGCCTTTTGACGCTCACGGCCAAAAAAAGTATAATGGATTCACCCTTAAAGGGGATGTTGGATTTTGTTTTAGAGAAAGGTTCAAAATGAAGAAATTACTTTCTGTTGTGTTCGTGATGGTTATGGTTCTCGCCATGGCCGCTGTCGCCTCCGCTCAGGATGCCGACCTCATCGCCGCCGCTCAGGCTGATGGCGAACTGGTTGTCTACGGTTCCTGCGAAGAAGAATATCTCGCCGCCGCTTGCGAAAACTTCGAAAAACTCTATGGCATCAAGGTCTCCTACCAGCGTCTGTCCACCGGTGAAGTCCAGGCCAAGATCGAAGAAGAGAACGGCAACCCGTCCGCTGACGTTTGGTTCGGCGGCACCACCGATCCTTACAATGTTGTTGCTTCCGAAGGTCTGCTCGAGGCTTACGATGCCCAGAACGCTTCCCACATCACCAAGGACGTCTACAAGAACGCTGACGGCTATTGGTACGGTATCTACACCGGTATCCTCGGCATCATGGTCAACAAAGACGAACTCGACCGCATGGGCCTCGAAGCTCCCGCTGATTTCGCCGACCTCGTGAAGCCCGAATATCAGGGTCTCGTTTGGCTGTCCAACTACCAGACCGCCGGTACCGCGAAACTGATCATCAACACCATGATCCAGAAGTACGGCCACGACGAAGGTATCCAGTTCCTTGTCGACCTTGACAAGAACGTCGAAGTCTACACCAAGTCCGGTTCCGGCCCGTCCAAGAACGTTGGCACCGGCGAGTGCGTCATCGGCGTCGGCTTCCTGCATGACGGCATCACCCAGATCGTCGACAACGGCTACGACAACATCGAGCTGATCGTCCCGTCCTCCGGCACCACCTGCGAAATCGGCGCGACCGCCATCTTCAAGGGCGCGAAGCATGAGAACGCCGCGAAGCTGTGGATCGAATACGCTCTGTCCCCGGACTGCGTCAACCTTGCTAAGGAAAACGGCTCCTATCAGTTCCTTGTCATCGACAACGCTGAACAGCCGGAAATCGCGACCGAATTCGGCCTCGATCCGAACAATGTCATCGACTATGACTGGGATGACGCTACCGCCAACATCGGTACCTACGTCGAAGAAGTCATGAACGCGATCGCCGCCTCCGGTGCCGATACCGGTACGGACCGCTTCAAGACCGAGTAATCTCAGACTTATTCGTCTATCATAAAGGATGGCGGCCATGCCGCCATCCTTTTGAAATATACGGCCGCTGAGTGATTCGGCATCGCGCCCACCGGCATGGTGCGGAATCATTCCACGGCAATTGATCTCCCGGCTTAGGGTGAGAAAGGATTCTGAACCCGATGGCAGCGAAAACACAGCAGGGCGCGGCGCTTGACCGCAAGAAGCTTCTTGCCGACCCGATCATGGTCACAACGATCTGCGTCCTGATCGCATTTCTCACACTGTTTATCCTTTATCCGCTGGCGATGCTTCTGGTTGACAGCTTCGTCTCGGAAAACGGATTCACCTTTGATATTTTCAAGCGCATTTTCCAAATGCCGACATTCACCCGCGCGATCGGGAATACGCTGAAGATCGGCTTCATGGTAGGGATCCTCTCTACCTTCATCGGTCTGCTCTTCGCCTATGTGGAAGTCTACGTCCGCATGAATAAATTCGTCGGCGGGCTCTTCTCCGTGGTGTCCATGCTGCCGGTGGTTTCCCCTCCGTTCGTGCTCTCCCTTTCCATGATCATGCTCTTCGGTAAGGCGGGCATCATCACCCGCTTCCTGCTGAAGATTTACGACAACAGCGTGTATGGGTATTGGGGCATCGTGATCGTGCAGACGCTGACCTTCTTCCCGGTCTGCTACATGATGCTCAAGGGCCTGCTCAAGAACATCGACCCGTCCTTGGAAGAAGCCGCCCGCGATATGGGCGCCGGCCGCTGGCGTGTGGTTTGGGATGTAACGCTCCCGCTGCTGCTCCCCGGCCTCGGCAATGCCTTCCTCGTGACCTTCATTGAGTCCATCGCGGACTTCGCGAACCCGATGATCATCGGCGGTTCTTACGATACACTGGCGACGACGATCTACCTGCAGATCACCGGCGCGTACGACAAAGCCGGCGCGGCCGCCATGGCGGTTGTCCTGCTCTGCATCACGATGGGCATGTTCGCCGTGCAGAAGTATTACCTCGAAGCCAAGACCGCCGCGACCCTGACCGGCAAGGCCTCCCGCGCCCGTATGCTGATCGAGGACAAATCCGTCCGCGTTCCGTTGACGGTGCTCTGCTCCCTGGTCGCGATCTTCGTCATCATGATGTACATCTGCGTGCCGATCGGCTCGTTCTTCCCGACTTGGGGTTACAAATTCTTCCCGCTGACCACGAAGTGGTTCAAACTGGTCTTCACCCGCTATCACGGCCTGAAGGCGTTCAAGGACTCCTTCGTGCTGTCCCTGATCTCCGCGCCGATCACCGCGCTGCTGAGTATGATCATTTCCTACCTGGTCGTCAAGCGCAACTTCCCGGGCAAGGGCTTCATTGAACTGGTCTCCATGCTCGCGATGGCTGTTCCGGGTACCGTTCTCGGCGTCGGCTACATCCGCGGTTTCAGCGGCGGCCTGTTCCACACCGGCATCCTGCAGGGGATTTACGGCACCGGCCTGATCCTCGTCATCGTCTTCGTCGTCCGCTCCCTGCCGACGGGCACCCGTTCCGGTATCTCGGCATTGCGGCAGATCGACAAGTCCATTGAGGAATCCGCTTATGACATGGGCGCCGACAGCTTCAAGGTATTCATGACCGTCACCCTGCCGTTGATCAAGGACTCCTTCCTCAGCGGTCTCGTGACCTCGTTCGTCAGAAGCATTACCGCGATTTCCGCCATCATTCTGCTGGTCACCCCGCAGTTCCTGCTCATCACGGTACAGATCAATGAATTCGCGGAAAAGGGCTCTTACAGCCTCGCCTGCGCGTTCGCTACTATCTTGATCGTTATCACCTACGGCTCTGTCCTGCTGATGAACCTCGCGATTAAGCATTTCGGTACAAGTAAGAAAATTAAGGAGAACGACTGATCATGGAGATCAATAAGAAAGAAAAGAAAGGCGTTCGTCTCGAACACATCTCAAAAATCTATCAGGATCCGAAAACCGGCAAGAATTTCTACGCCGTCAAGGATACCAACCTGGAGATCGAACCGGGTTCATTCGTCACGCTGCTCGGCCCTTCCGGCTGCGGTAAGACCACGACCCTGCGCATGATCGCGGGCTTCGAGTCCCCGGACGAAGGCGAAATCTACCTCGGCGACCAGGCCATCAACGCCCTCACCCCGGATAAACGCGACACCGCGATGGTGTTCCAGAGCTACGCGCTGCTCCCGCATTACAACGTCTTCGACAACGTTGCCTACGGCCTGAAGCTGCGCAACATCCCGAAGGACGAGATCAAGAAGCGCGTCATGAACATCCTCGACCTGGTCCAGCTGAACGGCATGGAAGGCCGTATGACGAACCAGCTCTCCGGCGGTCAGCAGCAGCGCGTCGCGCTTGCCCGCGCCCTCGTGATCGAGCCGTCCGTCCTGCTCTTCGATGAACCGCTCTCGAACCTCGACGCCAAGCTCCGCGTTTCCATGCGCACCGAGATCCGCCGCATCCAGCAGGCGGTCGGCATCACCGCGATTTACGTCACCCATGACCAGTCCGAAGCGATGGCCCTTTCCGATAAGATCATCATCATGAACACCGGCAAGGTCGCGCAGATGGGCACGCCGCAGGAGATTTATTATCACCCGGTGGATGAGTTCGTCGCGGACTTCATCGGTGAGGCGAACTTCCTCTCCGGCACGATGACCGGCACCGAAGGTGACTGCGCCGTCCTCAATATCGAAGGGAATCCGGCGAAGGTCGCCCTCCAGAGCGGCATGGAAGTCGGCAAGGATTACAAAGTCGTCCTCCGTCCGGAAGCCGCGCACCTGGCGGACGAAGGCGGGCTCCCCTGCGAAGTCGCCCTCTCCTGCTTCATGGGCTCTTATCAGAACTACCACGTCATGGTCGGCAATACGCTGGTCAAGCTGGAAGATCCGAACCCGAAGTCGAAGAAGGTCTACGAAGTCGGCGATCACTGCTGCCTGGTCTTCGATCCCGAATCCGTTCATATTCTGTAATTTACAGCAAACAACAGCGCCGCGTGGATTCACGCGGCGCTGTGCTGTTTAAAAGGTGGATGGTGCGCTTAGATGCTCTTGACCCAGGCGGCAATGTCCGCGTCGGAGGCACGGTTGAGCAGCTTCTCGGAGGCGAAGACGGCCGAGGCGCTGACGCAGGGCGCGAGGTCCTTGGCGGTGTTGCCGAGGCCGGAGCCGCCGGAGGTAGCGAAGAGGGCGATCTTCTTCCCGGAGAAGTCGTAGGCTTCGAGGAAGGTCTTGATGATGGTCGGCGCGGTGTACCACCAGATCGGGAAGCCGATGATGACGGTGTCATACTGCGCCATGTTCTCAACGCTGCCCGTGACGGCGGGACGGGAGGACGGGTCTTTCATCTCAATGGTGGTGCGGGATTTCGGGTCGTTCCAGTTCAGATCGGCTTTCGTGTAGGGAACTTCCGGCTTGATCTCGAACAGGTCCGCGCCGGCAGCGGCGGCGACTTTCGCGGCGGTCTTTCCGGTCACGCCGGAGGCGCTGAAGTAGGCGACTAAGGTTTTGCTCATGATGGACTCCTTTTAATGAAGATTCCGCGGTCTCCCGCGGGGATTTGCTTTCGGTTAATATGATTATACAACCGACGGGGTGCTTCGGATAACAAAAACACGGCCGATCGGGGCAAGTTTCGGCGCGGGGCGTTTATAATGGTTCCTTATGAGCAAACGAACAGAATTTTTGCATGGACTTCGTGACGGACTGCCGATCGGGGCCGGGTATTTCGCCGTGGCCTTCTCCCTCGGCATCGCCGCGCAGCTCGTCGGAATGACCCCGCTGCAGGGCTTCGTCATGAGCATCCTGAATCACGCCTCCGCGGGTGAGTACGCGGGCATCTCCGCCATGCGTCACGGCGCGGCGTACCTTGAGTGCGCGCTGCTGATCGTCGTGGCGAACGCGCGCTACCTCTTGATGAGCTGCGCCCTCAGCCAGAAGCTCGCGCCGAAGCTTGCCACCGTCCACCGCGTCCTGATCGGCTTCGGCATCACGGATGAGCTCTTCGGCCTGGGGATCGCCTACCACGGCTTCCTCGAGCCGGTGTATTACTACGGCGCGATGCTGACCTCCATCCCGCTGTGGGCGGCGGGGACGGCGATGGGAATCACCGCGGGCAACATTCTCCCGGCGGTCGTTGTCAAGGCACTGAGCGCCGCCATCTACGGGATGTTCATGGCCGTCATCATCCCGCCCTGCCGGACGAATCGGAACGTCGCGATCGTCGTCGCCGTATCCTTCGCCGCGAGCTGGCTGATGTCCGTGATTCCTGTTTTCGCCGGGATCTCGGAAAGCGTCCGCGTCATTATCCTGACGGTGGTGATCTCCGCGGCCGCGGCGGTATTGATGCCGCTGCCGGATGAGATTGAAGCGGAGGACGCCGAATGAACAAGTCGATTTGGATTTATATCATCGTCATGGGCGTCGTCAGCTTCATCATCCGCGTGACGCCGCTGACGCTCATCCGCCGGCAGATCAAGAACCGCTTCATCCGTTCGCTGCTCTACTACCTGCCCTACGCGACCCTGGCGGTGATGACCTTCCCGGCGATCCTCTCCATCTCGGAGAACCCGTTCTGCGGCGCCGCGGCGTTCGTCGCTGCCCTCCTCGCCGCCTGGTTCACGAAGAACCTCTTCCTCTCGGCGGTGATCGCGTGCGTGGCGGCGCTGATTGTTGGAGTGATTTAGTGGTTAGTGAACAGTGATTAGTGAACAGAAAATGAGCCCGATATTGGAGCGAATTCTCCCATATCGGACTTTTTATTCTCTTAGCAGCAGACGCTTCGCGAAGGGGAGC
>CAVCBG010000086.1:0-6031 GCA_963600285.1 Anaerovoracaceae bacterium | reverse complement strand
GTGAAGCAGAGGAACGTGTCCGCGTCCGCGTCGAAGAGGATACGGTCGATGACAGTCTCCGGATACTGCTCCCGCAGGGATTCCTCCACCCGCAGTTTGTAAATCTCAATCAGACGGTCGTCCAGCTCGTGCTTGAAGATCAGCGCCTTCTCGGACAAAACCAGCGGATCGTCCACGATGCGGAGCCGATACCCCGCGGCAAGCTCCGCCACGGCGGGCACCTGTTCCCGCAGCTCGTCCAGCACCGCGGCCGAGTTCGTGAGGAATTCCCGGTCGTAGGAATACCAGATCAACGTGATGTTCTCCGGGTCGTGATAGAGCATGGGGTAGAGCGGATTCGAGACCGTGCCGCAGTGCGGGCAGCGGACCTCGAAGAAGTTCCCGTTCATCAATTTGTCCGCCGTCTCCGGGTCGAAGGCGCGGTTCAGCGTGTCGTACGCGGTAAATGAAACCGCCTGCCCGCAGTTCGGGCAGGTGATGCTTTCTTCATGTGTTTGGCTCATAAACTGTCTCCTTCCCGCGCCATGAGGGCGTCAAGAATCTCAAGCCAGCGGTCGCAGAGGATGTGGTCGGTGTTTTCCGTCAGCGTGTTGTGCATGCGGAAGACGGTGTCAATGTAAAACGCGCGGGTCAGGCGGAGAGGTTCATAGATGCCGTCGAAGAGCGCCCGCAGCTCGTCGTAGCTCGTCGTTCGCTCCACGAGCTCGGTGCCCATGAAGCGCGTGGCGTTGATCTCGGCCGGCGCGTAGTAACCGATCGGGTCGACAGCGGCAATGCCGTCGTCGCGGCGGAGCAGGTTGAAGCGGTGCGTGTCTCCGTGGATCAACGGCTTCTCCCCGCTGAAGGTCTCGCGGTAGAGCCGGTTCGCCCGGCGGACATGCTCCGCGATCAGCTCCGCGCGGTAGTCGCTCGGTTCGTCGAGCTTGCCGCGGAGGATGGCTTCGTAGTCTTTGAAGGTGTCGATCTCGGTCTCGATCCCCTGCGAGCGGAGGAAGAACTCCCGCAGCTCCTCGGTCGAGGCGCGGAAGGGCTCGCAGCGTTCCAGCAGCAGCGCGGAGGCGGCGTTGTCGTAATCCAGCAGCGCGCAGGTGCAGACCGGGTCCGCGACGAGATAATAATCCCGCTCCTGCTCGAAACGCCCGATGAAGGGCGGCACGATCTTGATCACGCAGCCGCCGTAACGGGCGCTGTCCGCGCTCAGGACGACGCCGAAATGCGTGTCGTGGATGACCTTCCAGTCCAGGATCTCCCAGCGGCGGAACAGGTAGCGCGTATTGGAGCCGAGGGCGTTCAGCCATTCGGAAACCGTGTCTTGGTGGAAGCGTTCGCGAAGGTAATCCGCGAGCCTCGGGGCGAGCGTGAGCTCATGCACCTCGCGGCGGCCGAGCATTGCCTCGAAGCAGGGAATGTCTTCGGGGAAGGTGATTTTGATGTTGGAAGTGAAGCCGCCGCGCAGATAGATATCCGCGTCCGACGGCAGCTGATGCGCCGCTTCGGAAAGGCGGCAGTCGGCTTTGAAATTCGCGTAGAGCAGGTCGAAGCGGAACGCCTCCGGCGACTGCATCAGATAATAATCCTCGCGGTCCACTTCATGCGAAAGGCGGCTGCCGAGGGAGTCCGTGATCTCCTTCATGGTGACGACCGCGTCATGCGAATCGAGCAGGCGGAAGTATTCGTCCAGCAGCTCGCCCGTGATCATGGGACGGACCGCGTCGCAGATGATGACGCGGTCACAGTCGGGGTAATGTTCGTGGATATAGTCGAGGGAATTCTTTAAGGATTGGTTGCGGGTCTCGCCGCCGGTCACGAGTTCGTGCCCGAGGTTGGGCGCGGGATGGCGGACGGTGATGAGGATCTTGTCCGCGAGTTTGGATGCCTCCGCGGCCTCGATGACATAGTCAATGATCATCCGTCCGTTGACGCGGCTGAACTGCTTCGGGATGCTGCTTTCAAACCGTTTGCCTTTGCCTGCCGCGAGAATGACGATGATATTCATGAGACTTGTTCCTTCCATCCCTCATTCTACCATAATTCGGCGGAGAATAAGAACGAGCCCGTCCGCGAGGGACAGGCTCGATAAAGTTTGCTGCGGAATGAATTACAGCGCGGTGAGCAGCGCGACGGCCTCATCAAGGGAGACGGTCGTCTGGGTGCGGTTGGTCAGGTTCTTGACGGTGACCTTGCCCTGGGCGATCTCATCCGGGCCGGCGATGACGAGCGCCTTCATGCCGATCTTGTTCGCGTATTTGATCTGCTTGTCCAGCTTGACCGCTTCGGGATAGCAGCTGATCTTCAGACCCGCGTCGCGGAGCTTCATGGCGATGGCGTAGGTGTCCGCCAGGCAGGACGCGTCGAAGCAGGTGACCATGATGTCCGCGGGCTGTACTTTGAGTTCCGGATAAAGGCCGTACTTCTCCAGCACCACGCGGATCATGACGTCGCCCATGGCGAAACCGACGCCGGAGAGCGGGTCGCCGCCGACTTCATTGACCAGGTTCTCGTAGCGTCCGCCGCCGAGAATGGCGCGGCCGTCCTTGGCCAGGTCGCGGGCTTCGAAGACGGTGCCGGTGTAGTAAAGCAGACCGCGGATGACCTCCGGGTCGAAGGCGAAGTAATCACGCAGGCCCATCTTCTCGAGCAGGGCGAAGATTTCTTTGAGCTCGTCGGATTCCTGCCACAGGTCTTTGTTCTCGAGCAGCTTGACGAGGGCGTCAATCTTTTCCTCGGTCAGCCCGCCGTCAATGCCGTAGGCGCGCCATTCGGCGATGCGCATCTTGTCGCGGCGGTCGATCATGCGGAAGACCAGCGCCTTCTCGTCGGGACCGATGCCGATGTTCGCGAGCGCGGAGTCCATCAGGCGGCGGTTGTTGACATTGATGCGGACCTGTTCCGGGGTCAGACCGACACGCTTGAAGAAGGACGCCGCCACGGCGAGCAGCTCCGCGTCGGCTTGGTAGCTGTTGACGCCGATGAGGTCGATGTTCCACTGGAAGAACTCACGGGTGCGGCCTTTCTGCGGCTGTTCGTAACGCCAGAAGGGACCGAAGGACCACATTCGCAGCGGGTAGCTGAGCTGATTTTGGCGCTGGGCGACCATTCGCGCGAGGGACGGGGTCAGTTCCGGACGCAGCGCGACTTCGGAACCGCCGCGGTCCTGGAAGACGAAGGACTGTTCTTTGACCAGTTCCTCACCGGATTTCGCGGCGTAGAGGTCTAATTTCTCAAGAAAAGGACCGTCGTATTCCTGATAAGCGAACGATTCGGAGACGGCGCGCATCTGATTGCCGATCCAGGTGCGGAAGGCCATATCTTCGGGATAAAACTCACGGGTTCCTTTTACGCGTTGGATAATTTCTTTCATTTCTCATTCCTTATGCATCATAAATCTATGTCCTATTTTATCATCATCACGGCGGATATTGACGAGCGCGTTATAATCCGTTGAGGCAATTTCGGATGAAACGGATCGACGTTTGAAAAGCGGTTATAATAAGAGAAATGATACGAGAAAGGAAGCAGGGAATGAAAAAAGCACTGATCACCGGCGTGACCGGACAGGACGGCTCCTACTTAGCTGAATTTTTGCTCGAAAAGGGGTACGATGTGCACGGCATTATCCGCCGCTCCTCGGTGGACTTCCGCGAACGCATCGCGCATTTGGAAGAACGCGAACATTTTCATCTGCATTACGGTGATCTCAGCGACTCGATGAGCCTTGTTTCGGTCATTGAACGGGTCCGCCCGGATGAGATTTACAATCTCGCCGCCCAGAGCCATGTTCAGGTCTCGTTCGATGTCCCCGAATACACCGCCAACGTCGACGCCACGGGTGTGCTGCGCATTCTCGAGGCCGTCCGCCTCTGCGGGTTGACGGAGAGCTGCCGAATTTATCAGGCGTCCACGTCCGAGCTTTACGGCAAGGTCGAGGAAGTTCCCCAGAACGAGAACACGCCTTTCCATCCCTATTCCCCTTACGCTGTGGCGAAACTTTACGGCTATTGGATCATCAAGGAATACCGCGAGGCTTACAACATGTTCTGCTGCAACGGCATCCTTTTCAATCATGAATCCGAACGCCGCGGCGATACATTCGTGACGCGGAAGATCACGCTTGCGGCCGCCCGTATCGTGCAGGGCAAGCAGGAGAAACTCTACCTCGGCAACCTTGACAGCCTCCGCGACTGGGGCTATGCCCGCGACTATGTGGAATGCATGTGGCTGATCCTGCAGAATGACAAGCCGGAAGACTTCGTCATCGCGACCGGCGTTCAGCACTCCGTCCGCGAATTCTGTCTGCTCGCTTTCCGCCACGCCGGCGTTGAACTTGAATTCCGCGGCGAAGGGATTGATGAAAAGGGTTACGACAAGGCCACCGGCAAGGTCCTCGTCGAGGTCTCCCCGGATTTCTACCGCCCGACGGATGTGGTGAACCTCCTCGGCGATCCGACCAAGGCAAAACGCGAACTCGGCTGGAATCCGACGAAGACGTCCTTCGAGCAGCTTGTCGCCCTCATGATGGATCACGACATGAAGCAAGTCGCCGCCGAACGCGCCGACGAGCGCATGATCATGAACCAGGTTGAGTACCTCGAAAAAGGAATCAGCAAATAAAGAAAAAATCAGCTCCGTCCAACGGAGCTTTTTTATGCGGACAGGGACCGTCTCGAAACGGTCCCTGTTTGTTTACTCAAAATAAATCCCGTAATGCCGTTTGCAGTTCGCGTTGAACGCGATGCCGCAGTGCGGGCAGCTGCCCGACAGGTATTCATCCCGCGTCAGCCTTGTGTGACAGTTCCCGCAGAGAACCGGGTACGGCTCGTCCGTTCCCGTGGCCGCGAAGGGGTGATCCTCCAGCGCGTCATGGCATTCGAAACAGGCGTAATACTTCCCGCACTTCGCGCATTTCAGTGCCGCCACATCGCAGATTTTGTGATA
This sequence comes from Anaerovoracaceae bacterium, assembly GCA_963600285.1. Taxonomy (GTDB): domain Bacteria; phylum Chloroflexota; class Anaerolineae; order Anaerolineales; family Anaerolineaceae; genus Flexilinea. Next base: position 1,096 of record CAVCBG010000086.1, on the reverse strand, counting down.
ATGAATACAGCGGCCGTTCTCGTCCAGTCCGACGCCGAAAATTTCATCCGTCATTTCCCGCTCTCCAGCCGTTCAACCAGCCGATCAATTTCCCCATCCGTCATCCCGCCGAGTTTCAGGTAAGAACGGGCACCGGCTTGAAGCTCCTCAACGGAAGGCTTTTCGCCGCGGGGGCGTCCGCTCAGGAACGCCATCTCGGAATCCGGGAAGGTCTTCTTGAACCCGTTCCAGCGGATCGGGTCGGTCGCTTCCGTGATGCCGTAGTAGCTCTTGTACGTCTGCATGAACTCCGCGATGATCTCGTCATACTCCGCGCCCATCAGGGACTCGATCACCAGGCAGACGAAGCCGGTGCGGTCCTTGCCTTCGAGGCAGTGCACGGCGCAGGGGAAGGGCTTCGTCAGCAGCGCGCGCAGTCCGTCCGCGACCTTCTTCGCGAAGGCGGGGTAGAAGTAATCCGACCCGCAGCCGCAGGGGATGACGCCGCCGGATTCGTAGAGTTCGCGGGAATACGCCGGCATGATGTCGAGGCGCTCCTCAAGCGTCTCCGGGGTTTCGGAGAGCGACAGCGTCGTGCGGATGCCGTGCTCCTCAAGGAAGGCCGCCGCGTACGGCGCGCGGTTCATCAGATTGTCGAAGGGAGAGGCGCAGCGGTAGAGCGTCCCGGGATGAATCCGCCCGGCGCGGATCTCCCGCGCGTTGATGTAGGCGTTCGGGTCCGCGTAATCCGCCGGGTCGTGGGAGTAGCGCACGGCGCGGACGCGCATGGTTTCCAAGGCCGCGCCCTTCTCCGCGAGGGTGAAGGTGATCGTCTCGTCGGCCGTGATGCCGAGGACGTCGGACGTCCGCGCGCAGTTCAGGGCGAAGGTCGGGCGGTCGTACCCGGGGTACGAGACGATGGCGGGCTCATTGATGTCGACGTAGTAGCCGTTGAAATACGGCACGCGTTCGCAACGCACGCCGCCGCTGAAGCTCACGTCGATCAAGTCCCCGAGCGCGAATCCCTCGGCCTCGAATTCCTCCACCGTCAGCCCGAACACGATCGCGCCGAAGTCGTCAATATATTCAATCCCGCAGCTTACAGATTTCATCCCTT
>CAVCBG010000085.1:0-6036 GCA_963600285.1 Anaerovoracaceae bacterium | reverse complement strand
CCGTATAAACGAAAGAGCCCCGAATTCGGGGCTCTTTCGTTGGGTTATGTTATAATTTCTGTGCCGAAGGTGGGAATCGAACCCACATACCGAAAGGTACACGATTTTGAGTCGTGCGCGTCTGCCAGTTCCGCCACTTCGGCAAAATCTTTTCTTATTTTATACTCAAATCAAAACGAGGTCAAGGGTTGAACCAAAAAAATCCACCCTTCCGCTCGAGTTTTGGAGGATAACCATGCGATTAGGTATTATCGGACTGCCGCAGAGCGGTAAAACCACCATCTTCAACGCCCTCACCCGCGGAACCCAGCCGACCGGCACCGTCACCGGCAAGATCGAAGTCCACGAAGCCGTCGTCGACGTCCCGGATGAACGCGTCGACAAGCTCGCGGAGATGTTCAACCCGAAGAAACGCATCTTCGCCAAAGTCACCTACGACGACATCTCCGGTCTGGACGGCAGCGCCTCGAAGTCCGGCATCTCCGGCGAACTGCTCAACCGTCTCGCCCAGATGGACGGCTTCATTCATGTTGTCCGCTGCTTCGCCAACGACAGCGTCCCGCATCCGAACGGCTCCGTCGATCCCGTCCGCGATATCCAATCCATGGAAGGCGACCTCATTCTCAATGATATGATCGCCGTCGAACGCCGTCTGGAACGCCTGAACGAGGAAAAGAAAAAGGGCGGCGGCCGTGACAAGGCCGTGATCGAACGCGACATCGCCCTCTTCGAACGCTTCCACGAATGCCTGGGCGACGAGAAGCCGCTGCGCTCCCTCGGCCTGGACGATGAGGAAAAACGCTCCATCTCCGGCTTCGGCCTGCTTTCCCTGAAACCGGTCCTCGTCCTCCTCAACCTGGACGAGACCCAGGACACCCCGCAGACGGAATCCCTCGGCGCGGAGACCATCACGACCGCCATCCGCGGCAAGATTGAGATGGAAATCGCCCAGCTGCCCGCCGACGACGCGGAAATGTTCATGGAAGAGTACGGCATCACCGAGCTCGCCCTGAACCACATCATCAAAGTCTCCTACGACCTGCTCGATCAGCAGTCGTTCTTCACCGCCGGCGCCGACGAATGCCGCGCCTGGACGACCTCCCGCCACGCCACCGCTCCGGAAGCCGCGGGCGTGATCCACACCGACCTGCAGAAGGGCTTCATCCGCGCCGAAGTCGTTGCTTACGACGACCTGATGGAGCTCGGCTCCATGGCCGAATGCAAGGCGAAGGGGAAGTTCCGCCTCGAGGGCAAGGATTACCTCGTCAAGGACGGCGACATCCTCAATATCCGCTTCAATGTCTCGAAGTAAATTCGCGGAATGCGGATATAATTAAAGACGGAGAGAGCAATTTTCTTTACAAGGAGCTTGCTATGAAAAAAATCGTTTTGTTCGCGGTCTGCCTTTGCATGTTGGTGACGGCCTCCGCGGTCTTCGCTGACGGCACGGAATCCGCTGCCGCCGAAGGGTACAAAGTCACCTACGTTGAGAATGACTGCCTCGGTTCCGTTCCGACCGACGAGAACGTCTATCAAAAGGGCGATAAAGTCACCGTCCTCTTCGACCCCGTGACCTATACCGACAACCAGATCTTCTACGGCTGGGATATGAATGACGACGGCATCGCCGACTTCGGCTACGCTTACAATACCTTCACCATGCCGGAAAACGACGTTGAGCTGAAAGCCATCTGCATTTCGGCCTATACTCAGTACGCCGCCCCCGCCCCGCACGGCGGTCCGCATGGCGGTCCGCACGGTCCCGAAGGCCCGCACGGCGGTCATCATGACAACATCCCGGATTTCGAACCCGATCACGGTCCGAAACCGGCGCCGCAGCCCGTTTTCGGACAACTGAAACCCGCGCCCAAGCCGGATTTCTAGTACGAATATCGCGATCAACCGTCCCGCCGACGCGGGGCGGTTTTTCGTATTATCATGATTTCAACATGATTTTGCCATTCAATGGTATACTAATTACCGACTGGTCCCGTGCCCGGGTGACGCTCGGCATGCGGAGACTGCCAAATCTATTTTAGGAGCAATGTCATGTTAACGAAAGAAGAAAAAATCAACTTTGCCAATGAATACGGCAAACACGAAGGCGACACCGGTTCCGCCGAAGTCCAGATCGCGATGCTGACCAAGCGCATCAAGGATCTCACCGAGCATCTGCGTGAGAACAAGAAGGACGAAGCCTCCCGCCGCGGTATGTTCAAGATGGTCGGCCGACGCCGCCGCTTGATGGCCTACCTGCGCCGCACCAACTACGCTTCTTATGTTGAACTCAACGAGAAGCTCGGCCTTCGCATGAAGTAATTCTTTCCGAAGTGAAAAGAGAGCAGAAGCATTATTCTGCTCTCTTTTTTGAGGGAGCGCGGCTCCCGCAGCCACCTCACATCCGGTCGGGCATTGAATAAAGATCGAAGCGGAGACCGTCCGCGTCAGTCTTTCTTCAGTCCCTGACCCTGTGAGAAGAATTGAAACAGGATAAATATGGAACCTAACGCAAAACAATTTATTACCGAAGTTGACGGCAAGACCGTCATTTTCGAAAGCGGCATGCTGGCCGGCCAGGCCGGCGGCGCCGTCACCGTCCGAGTCGGTGATTCCGTGGTTTTCTCCGCGGCGACCATGGGCGCGGATCCCAAAGAGGGTCAGGATTTCTTCCCCCTCACCATCGAGTATGAAGAACGCATGTACGCCGGCGGGCGCATCCCGGGTTCTTTCTTCCGCCGTGAAGGACGCCCCGCGGGTGATGTCATTCTGACTTCCCGCCTCATCGACCGTCCGCTTCGCCCGCTGTTCGACCAGACCATGCGCAACGAAGTCCAGGTCATCCTCTACAGCCTCTCCGCTGATTACGTCAACCCGCTCGATATCATCGCCATCAACGCGGCTTCCGCCTCCCTGATGATCTCCGATATCCCGTGGGACGGCCCTGTCGGCGCTGTCCGCGTCGGCCGTGTCAACGGTAAATTCATCGCCAACCCGACTTATCAGGAAATCGAAGACTCCGACCTGGATCTCCGCATTGCCGGTACCGCGGACGCCATTCTCATGGTCGAAGCCGGTTCCAAGGAAATCAGCGAAGAAGACATGGTCAAAGCCCTCGTCTTCGGCCACGAAGCCATTCAGCCGTTGGTTCAGATCCAGAAGGAAATGGCCGCCGCTATCGGCAAACCGAAGCGCGACGTCCCGCATTTCTACGTCGATCAGAACGCCATTGATGAAATGTGCGCTCAGTACACCGACCGCATGGAAGCCCTCATGGACAAGCCGCACACCAAGGCCGAGCTTGCCGACGCGCTGAAGGACCTCAAGGAAGAGGCCGTCGCCGCGCTCGCCGGTGAGGATGAGACCAAGGTTGAGGATTACAAAGAAGGCTTCGAAGAAGCTTACCGCCGCGTTGTCCGCTCCCGCATTCTGGACCGCCACCTGCGTCCGGACGGCCGCGCCATTACCGAGATCCGCCCGATCTGGTGCAAGGTCGACGTCATGCCGCGTCCGCACGGCACCGGTCTCTTCACCCGCGGTGAGACCCAGGTTCTGACCTTCTGCACCCTCGGCACTCCGAAGGACGCCCAGGAAATCGACACCCTGAGCCCGACCAACACGAAGCGCTACATTCATCATTACAACTTCCCGCCGTTCTGCACCGGTGAGTGCAAACGCATGGGCGGCCAGTCCCGCCGCGAAATCGGCCACGGCGCCCTTGCCGAACGCGCCCTCGTCCCGGTCATCCCGTCCGAGGAAGAGTTCCCGTACACCATCCGCCTGGTCTCCGAAGTCATGAGCTCCAACGGTTCCTCCTCCATGGGTTCCGTCTGCGGTTCCACCCTCGCCCTGATGGACGCCGGTGTGCCGATCAAGGCTCCTGTCACGGGTATCGCGATGGGCCTGATCAAGGAAGGCGACCGCTACGTCATCCTCACCGACATCCAGGGTGCTGAAGACCACCTCGGCGATATGGACTTCAAAGTCGCCGGTACCTCCAAGGGCATCACCGCCCTGCAGATGGACATCAAGATCAAGGGTATCACCCCGCAGATCATGACCGAAGCCCTTGCCCAGGCGCATGAAGCCCGTGCCTTCATCCTCAACAAGATCCTCGAAGTCATCCCGGCTCCGCGTCCGGAACTGAAGCCGCATGTCCCGCGCATTACCACCGTCCAGATCCCGACCGACAAGATCGGCGCCATCATCGGCCCGGGCGGCAAGAACATCCGCACCATGCAGGAAACCACCCACACCCAGATCGATGTTGACGAGAGCGGTTTGGTTTACATCTCCTCCGCCAACGCCGCCGACAGCGACGCTGCCCGCGACATGATCCTCGGCCTCATCGAGACCCCGGTCCTCGGCAATATCTACACCGGTAAAGTCGTCCGCACGACCGACTTCGGCGCCTTCGTGGAGATCCTCCCGGGCGTTGACGGCATGGTTCACATCTCCCAGCTCGACTCCGAACGCGTCGAGAAGGTTGAGGATGTTGTCAACCTCGGCGACGAACTGACCGTCATGGTCACCGGCATCGAGAACGGCAAAGTCCGCCTCTCCCGCCAGGCTGTTCTTGAGGGCTGGACCCTTGAAGAAGCCCAGGCTGCCGACACCAAGAAGCCGTCCAACGGCGGACGCCGCAGCGGCGGCGACCGCGGCGACCGCAACGGCGACCGCGGCAATCGCGGTGGAAACCGCGGCGGCAATCGCGGCGGTGATCGCGGAGATCGCAGACACTAAGAAACAAAAAACCCGGGCCATTCGGCCCGGTTTTTTGTTTAAGAGACCGGATAACATGCTGTGTCAGACGGTCCTTTCCTCCAACGCTCTCCATTCACGCGCGAGGAAAACAATGGATAGGATCCCCACCAGCAGACTGGACAGCGCCCCGGCGTAAAGCAATCCGTCAACGCCGAACAAATCGCCCAAAATCAGCATCGCGGGAACCTGAACAATGATCTGCCGGAACAGAACCAGCGCCGTCGCGGGGATCGGTTTGCCGATGGATTGCAGGAAAGAGCTGCCCACCATCTGAAAACTGTCAAGGAAAATAAGCATCAGGAAAATCCGCAGACACTTCACCGCGAATTCATTGTAGAGCGGTTCAGCCGAGCCGAAAATACGAACGATGCTCATCGGCGCAAGCTGGAACCAGATCGTCGCGATTCCCATGAGTCCCGCGGAGATGATCACCAGCAGTTTCAGGATCTGTTTGACCCGGCCGCGAAGATTCCGCCCGTAGTTGTAGCTGATAATGGGCTGCGCGCCGGAGCATAGACCCGTGATGGCGTTTTGCAGCATGGTGAACACCTTCATGATAACACCCAACGCGGTCAGCGGGATCTCCGCGCCGTACTTGCTCAGCGCTCCGTACTTGACGAGAAGATTGTTCTGGAAATAGAGCACGACCACGATCGCAAGCTGCGTGACAAAGCTGGAGAGGCCGAGTCTTGCCGTTTCCGGGACAAACCGAAGGCAGCCGGTGAATGATTTCTTCGTGAGCTGTACCGTTCCCTTTTTGCGGACGAGATAGACGATGCAGACGGCCGCGCTGGCTGCCTGCCCCAAAACCGTAGCGATGGCCGCGCCTTTCACACCCCAATGGAAGCCGTAAATGGTCAGCGGATCACCGATCATATTGACCGTAAAACCCGTTAGCATACTGAGCATCGCGGTTTTCGGACCGCCGTTTCCGCGGACGATGCTCATAGCGCCGCAGGGGAAAATGTTGAAGATCGTTCCCGCGACGATAATATATCCGTAGTCCAGCGCGTACGGCATAATATCGTCCGTCGCCCCAAACAAGCGGCAGAGCGGCTGCAGGAAAACAGTCAGGAGAATACTCAGCGTGACACCGGATATTACCAACGCGGAAAGCCCCGCGGCCATTCCTTTCTCCGCTTCCTCCCGCTTGCCCTCGCCGAGCTTCAGGTTCATATAACCGGCTGTGCCGTCCCCGATCAGCAAGCCGATGGCGATGGCTAACTGTGTCAGCGGGAAAATCACATTCGTCGCGCCGTTTCCGAGATAGCCGAC
>CAVCBG010000084.1:0-6053 GCA_963600285.1 Anaerovoracaceae bacterium | reverse complement strand
TCTTTATCACATTTTCCCCCAATTCCCCACCTTGCCCGACAACCTGTGTTATAATGACACGGATTAAAAAATCCACACGCTCTCGGATTGAAGCAGGCGTGCTGCCGCGCGGCAGTTCTGCCAAGAGTTGAAGAGGGCGGAGGAAACAAAACGCAAAAGGAGTTTTATCTAATCATGACTAACGTTATTTCCATGAAAGCGTTACTCGAAAGCGGCGTCCATTTCGGTCATCGCACCAACAAGTGGAACCCGGGCATGCGTCCGTATATCTTCACCGAACGCAACGGTATCCATATCATCGACCTTCAGCAGACCGCGAAGGCTCTGAACACCGCCTACGCGCTGGTTCGCGACACTGTCGCCTCCGGTAAGGACGTCCTGTTCATCGGTATCAAGCGCCAGGCTCAGGAAACCGTCAAGGAAGAAGCCATCCGCGCCGGTATGCCGTACGTCACCGAACGCTGGCTCGGCGGTATGCTGACCAACTTCACGACCATCTCCGCCCGCATTCACGAACTCGAACGCCTGGAAAAACTCGTTGAGACCGGCGACATCAAGAAGCTGACCAAGAAGGAAGGCCTGATGATCGAGCGCGATATCGAACGTCTGCAGCTCCGCCTCTCCGGTGTCCGCAACATGAACGAACTGCCGGGTCTGGTCTTCGTCATCGACGTTGCCCGTGAAGCCACCGCTATCCATGAAGCCAACCTGAAGGGCATCCCCGTCATCGCCATGGTTGACACCAACTGCGATCCGCGCAATGTGGACTACGTCATCCCGTCCAACGATGATGCCATCCGCGCCATCAAGCTCGTCGTCGGCAAGATCGCCGATGCCTGCATCGAAGGCAAGATGATGCGCGACGGCGGCGAAACCGCTTCCGTTGAATTCACCGCCGATACCGCCGCCGCTTCCGCCGGCCGTCTCGACAGCGATGACAACAACACCAAGGATGAGGACATCCTCGGCGCTTCCACCCTCGAAAAGATCAACGGCCAGGCCGCTGAATAATCACAACTCATAAGGAATCAAAAATGGCTGACGTTACCATCACCAAAGAAATGATCGTTGACCTCCGCAACCAGACCGGTGCGGGCATCCTCGAATGCCGAAAAGCTCTCCAGAACGCCAACGGCGACATGAACGCCGCTCTGGATTTCCTCCGCGAGAAGGGCCTTGCCACCGCTCTGAAGCGCGCCACCCGCGAAGCTTCCGAAGGCATCGTTGAGCTCTATTCCCACATGGGCGGCCGCCTGGGCGTCATGCTCGAGCTGAACTGCGAAACCGACTTCGTCGCCAAGGGCGAAAAATTCCGCGCTCTTGCTCATGACCTCGCCCTGCAGATCGCCGCTTCCGATCCTCTCTACATCAAGGAAGAGGACATCCCGGCCGAAGCTATTGACCGCGAAACCAAGATCGCGATGAACAAGGCCATGGAAGAAGGCAAGCCGGAAGCTATCATCCCGAAGATCGTCGAAGGCGCTCTGAAGAAGTACAAGACCGAAACCGTCCTGCTCAACCAGCCGTTCGTCAAAGACGAATCCATCACCGTCCAGGACCTGATGAACCAGAACATCGCTGCCCTCGGCGAGAACGTTGTTGTCCGCCGCTTCGCCCGCTATGCTCTCGGTGAAACCACTCAGGCTTCCGAAGAAGAGTAATTAATGAATTGAAAAAGGAGTCAACAAAGTTGACTCCTTTTTTTTATAAACGCCGGCATTGCCGGTCACGATCCGTATCCGAAGCACAGACTTGAAAGGAAGCAGCAGATGGAAGAACTGAAATACAAGCGCGTACTGATCAAATTCAGCGGTGAGGCCCTTGCCCCGAAAGGCGGCACCGGCATTGACCCCGACGAGGCGAAGCAGATTGCCGCCACCGTGAAATCCGTTGTGGATCTCGGCGTCGAGGTTTCCATCGTTATCGGCGGCGGAAATATCTGGCGCGGTAAAATTGGTTTGGAATTAGGCATGGATCGTGCAACAGCAGATTATATGGGAATGCTGGCGACGGTCATGAACTCCCTCGCGCTGATGGACGCCCTTGAGCACATCGGCGTGACCACCCGTGTTCAGACCGCGATTGAGATGCGTTCCGTCGCGGAGCCTTACATCCGCAGACGCGCCCTCCGCCACATTGAAAAGTCCCGTGTCGTGATCTTCGCCGGTGGGACGGGCAACCCGTATTTCACTACGGATACGGCTGCCGCGCTTCGCGCTGTTGAGATCAATGCCGACCTGCTGATCAAAGCGACCAAGGTCGACGGGATCTATGACAGCGATCCGAAGAAAAACCCGGACGCGAAGAAATTTGACTGCTTGACCTACATGGACGCTCTGGCCAAGCAGCTTCAAGTGATGGATGCGACGGCCATATCGCTCTGCATGGAAAACAAACTGCCCTTGATGGTCCTCAACCTTTGGGAAAAGGACGCGCTCAAGCGGGCAATCTGCGGTGAGAGAGTCGGAACGTTGGTCGAAGCATAACAACCGATCGATCCGCCGGACCGATCCGAATTTATCGTCTTCTTCCCGCTCGGGGGAGAAGGAATGACCCGAACGGTCCATATTTTATTGAGGAGTGCTTCTATGAAAAAAGCTCTTGTTATTCTGACGCTCGTCTTCGCGCTGATGGTTTCCGCCGTCGCTTTCGCTGATGACGCTGCTTCTTACACTGTCGTTTACAACGGCAATGACTGTGTCGCCGATGTCCCGACCGACGAGAACAGCTACGCCGCGGGTGACGAAGTCACCGTCCTCTTTGAGCCCATCACCTACAAAGATTATTTGATCTTCTACGGCTGGGATATCGATGATGACGGCATCGCCGACTTCGGCTACAACTACAATACCTTCGAAATGCCGGAAGGCGACGTCGAACTGAAGGCCATCTGCGTCTCCGGTTACGCTTCCGGTGCGACCTGCGACGGCTGCCATCTTCACAGCAACCCCGTCAAGTCCTACGGCATCAAGTCCTTCACCTACTAATCCAATATCCTTTCAAAAACGTTTTTGAAAAGTGCCGGCCCCGCGCCGGCATTTTTGATTTAAGCTCGAACTCGCGGAAATGACTTAAATCGTGAAATTTAATCACGATTATGACAAATAGCCCTTGCTATATATTTCGTGTTTGTGTTAGAATAGTACGTATAGCAGTAAAGAGTCTAAAATCAGAATCGAGAACCCCGTATGAGTGAGAAGAACGTCCCCAATCCGCGAAAAGCTTTCTGTGTCCACGCGCATTTCTATCAGCCGCCCCGTGAAGATCCCCGCACCGGCGTGATCCCCCACGAACCGGGCGCCCAGCCCTACGACAATTGGAATGAGAAGATTTACGACCAGTGCTACCGCCCCAACGCGGAGCTGGGCAACTTCGGCCGCATCAGCTTCAATATCGGGCCGACGCTCTTCGGCTGGCTTGAGAAGGAACACCCCGACACCTATCAGCTGATCCGCGATCAGGAGAACGCGGTCTTCAAGCAGTACGGTTTCTCGAATGCCATGGCGCAGTCCTATAACCACTCCATCCTGCCGCTTGCCTCCCATGAGGACAAGGTCACCCAGGTGCAGTGGGGCATGGCGGACTACGTCTACCGATTCGGTCACGCGCCGAAGGGGATGTGGATGCCGGAGACGGCGGTCGATATGGATACGCTGCGGGTCATGGCGGACGCCGGGATCGAGTACACCATCATGGCGCCCTGGCAGGCCGGCCGCCGCGGCGAAGTGGACTGTTCGCAGCCGTACCGCATTGAACTCGGCGGAGGCAAATCCATCGTCGGTTTCTTCTACGACTCCGACCTCAGCATGAAAGTCTCCTTCCTCCCCGAATCCACGGTCAACGCCGACGGCTTCATGTATGAGGAGCTCCGTCCGAAATACCCCGCCGCCCCGCGCAAACCGCATCTGCACATGATCGCTACCGACGGCGAACTTTACGGTCATCATCAGCCCTTCCGCGACAAGTTCCTCGAATGGCTGACCACCGGCGCGCTTGAGAAAGAGCCGCTGACGCTGACCTTCCCCTCCCTCTACCTGCGGGATAACCCCGTGACCAAGACGATCTCCATCAAGAACAACACCTCCTGGTCCTGCCACCACGGCATCAAGCGCTGGTCCGGCGTCTGCGAATGCGCGGAGCACGGCGAATGGAAATCCCCGATGCGCCACGCCTTCAACCGCATCGCCGACTACGTTGACGATGCCCAGCGCGAAGCCCTGGCGCCGTACGGTGTCGACTTCCTTGAATTCCGCGGCGAATACATTCACGTCCTCACCGGCGAGGAGACCGCCGACGAACAGATCACCCGCCTGCTCGGGAACATCCCCGACGACGCGCGGAAGAAGCTCCTCCTCCTGATGCGCGCCCAGTACGAACGGCAGCGGATGTTCACCTCCTGCGGCTGGTTCTTCGGCGAGTTCGACCGCATCGAGGCCCGCAACAACCTCTCCTACGCGGCGATTGCCGTCTCCCTGCTGGAAGAGGCCACCGGCTGCAAGGATTACTACCGCAAGATTTACCGCGCCCTGAACCAGATCCGCAGCGCCGCCACCGGTGTCCGCGCGGGGACGCTCTTCGCGAACGCCGCCGGACGCTCCGACGACTGATATTCACGTAATGATATTTGTCATAAAAATCGGACGAAAAACATTTTTGATTTATAATGTTCGTCATGGTTAAGATGAACTTCCGAAGCACCCGAGATATGGAACCGTAGAGATCCCTCAGCGGCGTGTTTTGGCTTGTGTCTATTCAAACTCCGCTGTAGGGCGGAGTTTTTCTTTGAACCTTTTGTAATTATTCATTTTCTTTTGGAGGAATTATTATTATGTCCGATCAGATCAAAAAAGTATTGTTAGCCTATTCCGGCGGCCTTGACACTTCTGCCATCATCCCGTGGCTGAAGGACACCTACAACTGCGAAGTTGTCTGCTACTGCGCGAATGTCGGTCAGGAAGAAGAACTCGACGACCTTGATGAACGCGCGAAGGCTTCCGGCGCCAGCAAGCTTTACATTGACGACCTCACCGAGGAACTCTGCAAGGATTACATCTGGCCGCTCGTCAAGTCCGGCGCCGTCTATGAACGCAAGTACTACCTCGGCACTTCCATTGCCCGCCCGATCGTTGCCAAGCGCCTCGTCGACATCGCTCACATTGAGAACGCCGACGCCATCTGCCACGGCTGCACCGGCAAGGGCAACGACCAGGTCCGCCTTGAGAACGGCATCCACTCCCTCGATCCGTCCCTGAAGGTCATCGCCCCGTGGCGTATCTGGGACTTCACTTCCCGCGAAGACCTCATCAATTACCTCGACAAGAAGGGTCTGGGCTATCCCGCTTCCGCGAAGAACCCGAAGCTCTTCTCCCGCGACCGCAACATTTGGCACATCAGCCACGAAGGCGGCCCGATCGAGAATATCGACTGGGAACCGGATGAATCCATTTGGGTTCTGACCGTCTCTCCGGAAGCCGCTCCCGACAAACCGGAATACGTTGAGATCGAGTTCGAAGCCGGTGAAGCTGTTGCCGTCAACGGCGAGAAGCTTTCCCCTGCCAACATCGTCAAGAAGCTGAACGAGATCGGCGGACGCAATGGCATCGGCCGCTGCGACATGGTTGAGAACCGCCTCGTCGGCATGAAGTCCCACGGTCTGTACGAGACCCCGGGCGGCACCATCCTGTGCTACGCTCACAGCGAACTTGAGTTCGTCACCACCGACCGCGAGACCATGCACTACAAGGACGGCATGGCGCTGAAGTACGCCGAGCTGGTTTACAACGGCATGTGGTTCAGCCCGATCGTTCAGGCCATGAACGCCTTCTTCAACGAAGCCAACAAGTGGGTCACCGGCTCCATCAAGCTGAAGCTCTACAAGGGCAACATCATGGTCGCCGGCCGCAAACCGAAGTATAATCTCTATAATGATAAGTTCGCTTCCTTCGGCGACGTTTCCCTCTACGACCACAAGGACGCCAGCGGCTTCATCAGCTGCTTCAGCCTCCCCGGCAGAGTGATCGCCATGATGAAGAAAGAAAACGGTCTGACTGACT
>CAVCBG010000083.1:0-6104 GCA_963600285.1 Anaerovoracaceae bacterium | reverse complement strand
GCGCCGATGGTGACATTGCTGCCGATGTGAACATCCTCCACGATGCAGACATTCGGGCCGATGTAAGTGTTGTCGCCGATCACCGCCGCGGTTTCGTAATTCGTGCCGATGGTCAGAAATTGGGACAGGTTGACGTTGTTCCCGATGACGGCGGTGTGATTGATGACGACCGGGCCGCCGTGCCCGATGAACAGACCGTAGCCGATCTTCGTCTCCGGGCGGATCTGGAGGTGTCCCTTCTTCGGGTTGGTGAACCACAGAATGTGTCCGATCACCCCGACGATGCCATCCCCTTGGCTGAGCCGCAGCGCCGTCTGGAAGCGGAAGACGGGATCCTTCACGTAGCGGAAGATGCCCATGAAGACCGACGTGCTCCCGGTATAGCGGTAGAGATCGCTTTTGATGTGTTTTTTGACGAGCTTGAACTTCATTTTACTTCTCTCAATCGTAATCTTTATCAATGGACTCGCGGGATTCGCCGGATTCCATTCGGGTCAGGACCTCGTCGTATTCCGGCGAGAGGGACTTCCCCGAGGTCTGCTGGACGGTGCGCATGACTTTCCCGAGCGCGGCGCTGCTGTCATCCCGCCCGACTTCGGCGGCGACATTGCGCAGACGCTGTTTGTCCCCGACCGCGACACGGACGGGGCGGATGATCCGGCGCACGTCCGCGGAGGAACACGCCGGGCAGCTGACGACGGCAGTGTCATACGCCGCGTAGCTCAGGTAGACGCTGAATTTCTTTCCGCAGGCTCCGCATTGATATTCGTAATTCGGCATTCTTCCCCCTCTTATTCCGGCACGATCTCGCTGCCGAGACCGCGCTCATAAACATACACCACATATTCCCCGCTGTCAAGAATTCGGTCCGGCTCCCCGAGCAGCTCGCGGATGTAATCCTCGCGGACGTCCAGGTACCCCGAGCCGTCGAAGGCGATGAAGTTCCCCGAATAATCGGCGTACCACTCCGTCTTGCAGAACCAATTCTGCATGGCGAGGTAGTCCGGCTTCCCCACTTCCTTCGCGCGGACGCGGACCGCCCGCACCCGAACGCGGTCATTGGAGGCGACCGTCGTATGCGAGGCGTTCCAGAAGTCCGCGTAGCCGTACGTCAGGCCGTTCTCCTCAAGGAAGGCGGCCAGCCGATCCTGCGGGGACTCCACGCGGGAGAAGCTCACCGGCAGGGCGAAGGCGACGAGCGCGAGCAGGAAAAGAGGAATCGCGAGCTTCCAACGGCTCGCGGCGAAATACTTTTCGAAGCTGCGGCAGATCAAAATCCCCGCCGCGAAGGGGATGAACGCGATATATCGGGCGCTGTCTTCGCTCGTGTAAATATCCGTGAAGAAGCAGACGCCGAGCATCACCAAAATGCTGAGCGCGCAGATCGCGGCGGTCGGTTCGGATTTCCCTTCGCGGATCCAATTCCGCGCCGTGAGCACGATTGCCGTCAGGGTCAGGAGAATGACGAGCACAGCGAAGGCGAGGCCGATGTACCCGCGCCCCGTGAGCGGGAATTCCGCGCCGAAGCTGTTGAGCAAGCCTTTGCCGAGGAGCAGGAATTTCTCGCCGAGGCGGTCCATATCCACGAACTTGCGGGTGTCGAGGAAGCTGTTTTTATTGATGCCGCCCGCGGTCATCAGCAGCTTATCCAGCACCATGCCGAGGCCCGTCCCGCCGAGCAGCACGCCGACGGTGCCGAGATTGCGCCGGGTTCCGAAGGGAACGGAGGCCGAGAGCAGATTGATCAGGCAGTAAAGCGCCGTCGGCAGGACGCAGATGATGACGAGCTGCATATCACTCATGCAGCCGCACGCCGTCAAGAGACCCAGCGCGAGCCACGCGCCCGCCGGGCGGCCCTCATCCGCGAAGATCCGGCGCAGGCAGATCAGGCAGAGCATGAAATACACGAAGATGGCGCAGTGTCCGCGAAGGTAGCCGAGGCGGGTCAGCGTCGGCATCCCCGCCAGAGCGCACCACGTCAGCGCCTTGAGAACGCCGTGTTCGGCTTTCTCCGCGAAGGCGTTGATATATCCAAGGGCGAAGAGCGCCATCACCATGGACGCGGCGGCGATGACATACGCGTACGTGTCCACGCCGGCGATTGCCGTCCCGAAGACATAGAAGGGAATCTCCGACAGGTAGAAGGAGACGCCGGTGAGATTCCATCCCTTCAGCAGCACGTTGCCGTTCAGAATATCGGATGCCTGCAGGATTTGATTGGCATGATCCGAATTTAACGGAACTTGCAAGTATAATAAAAAGACATAAACGCAGTGAAGCAGAATGATCACCGCGGGAAGAGCAAGTAAACGCTTTTTGTTCTTTGTATTCGACATAAAGCTCCTTTATGTACAATTATACTCATTGCTGATGGGAGAACCATGGAATCAGAATTCTCTGCTTATTCTATCTCGAAACCGATGCCGCTTATTCTTGTAATCTCCGGCCTCTCCGGTGCCGGCAAAGACACCGTGATCAACCGTCTGAAAGAGATTTCACCGATCGACTTTCACTTCGTCGTCACCTGCACCTCCCGCGCGCCGCGCGAGGGGGAGATTGACGGACGGGATTACCACTTCCTTTCCCGCGAGAAGTTCGAAGCCATGATCGCCAACGACGAGATGGTGGAATATTCCGTCGTCTATGATGATCTGAAGGGCGTGCCGAAGTTCGAGATCGAGCAGGCATTCGCGGATGAGAAGGACATCATCCTGCGCGTCGACCGCCAGGGAATGCTCAAGGTCCGCAAGATTTACCCGAACGCCGTCAGCATCTTCATCGTCCCGCCGGACGCGGCCACCTGGCTGCAGCGCCTCCGTGCCCGCAATACCGACACCGAGGAAGCCCTCCGCATCCGCATCTATACCGCCCGCCAGGAGCTTGAGAACATCAACGACTTCGACTACGTTGTGGTCAACGATCGGGTCGACCAAGCCGTCGCGGACATCATTGACATCATGCGCGTCGAGCATATGCGCTCCTCCAACAGAAAGGTAAGTCTCAGCAGTCATGAATAACAACACCGAGCCCGAACGCGACCCGCTTGAACCCGCGCCGGAATCCCAACAGGAACAGCCGACGATCTCCATGCGCCTCATCCAAGGGAAGTCTATCGTCACCTGGGTGCTGCTCGCGGTCACGGTCGTCGTCTATCTGCTGCAGGTATTCAGCAAGTACCGCTACGGCGTGGATTGGCCGCTGATGTACGGCGCGAAGTACACGCCTTACATCAAGATGGGCGAATATTGGCGTCTGGTCACGCCGATCTTCCTGCACAGCAATGTGATGCACATTCTCTGCAATATGTACGCCCTCTTCACCCTGGGCCCGAGCCTCGAGAAGTATTACGGCAAGCTGAGTTTCCTGCGGCTGTACATCCTCACCGGCATCGGCGGCAACGTGCTCTCGTACATTCTCTCGCCGTATTCCGTCTCCGTCGGCGCGTCCTCCGCGCTCTTCGGGCTGATCGGGGCGCAGGCGATGTTCCTGTATAAGAACCGCCGCGTCATCCGCAATTACCGCACGTTGATGCAGAACATCGTCTTCGTTGTCGTCATCAATATCTTCTTCGGCCTGCAGGGCGGCATTGACAACTGGGCGCACCTCGGCGGCTTCGTCACCGGGCTGCTCATCGGCTGGCTCTCCGGCCCGCAGATCGGCTTCGCGCAGGAAGCGCAGACCGGACGCGTCCGCGTCATCGACATTGTTCCCGCCAAGCAGCGCGAGATCGGGTATCTCCTCGTGTTCCTGCTGCTCTGCGCGGCGGTCTTCGCCTTCTGATCCATGAAAGCTTCCCGCGTCATCACCCGCGGTAAACACCGCAGACTCGCTCAAGAAAAAGACGCCTCCTCAGCCCGGCTTCGTTTTGCCGGGCTGTTTCTCTGCGCGCTGGTCGTCATCGCGCTGGCGGCGCTGGGAATTTTCTACGCCATCTTCAGCCAAACTTTCCCTTCTCTCACCCGCTTTGAGAACTACTTCGCCGAACGGCCGGAGCCGACCCGTTTTTACGCGCGGGACGGTGAGACGCTGCTCTTCACCCTGGCGTATGAGAACACCGCCGGGACGTCCCTCGCCCTCTGCGAGACGGACGGGGAGGGCTGCCTTCCGCGGACGTTGATCGAGGCCGTGAACCTCACCCGCCAAGACCGCGTCCTCAAGGGGACGGCGGTCAGCTTCGCCGAGGAGATGGTCCGCGAAGTGTATGCCGAGGACATCGCCGCCTCGCGTTATCCGGAGCTGCTCGCCGCTCTCCTCACCGGACAGATCCGCCGGCAGTACAGCGCGGATGAGCTGACGGCGCTCTACCTGAATCACGCCTGGTTCGGGCAGATGGCGTTCGGACCGGACGCCGCGGCGAAGCTTTATCTTGATAAATCCGGCGACCGGCTGACGGACGCGGAATGCGTGCTCTTCAGCGCGATCGTCGACACCCCCGCCTTGAACCCGATCGACTCCAACGGCGCCGTCCGCGACGCGTACCTGAAGCAGCTCCGCCTGCTGCACGAGTACGGGCTCTTCACCGAAGAGGAGACCGAGGCGCTCGGGCGGGCGAACTTCACCATCTTTGAGCCGCCGGCCTACGCGGGCGGTTCCGAACCGGACCTCATCACCCGCAAGGCGTTGGACGCCGTCATCGCGGCGTACGGACGCGAACGCGTTGAACGCGGCGGGCTGACGGTCGTCACCTCCGAGGACGCGTCCCTGCAGTCGTACATCGTCTGCGCGGTCAGCGGCGGGGAGGATGACGAATGTCAATTGAGCACCGCCTTCACCGAAGCCGAGCTCGAAACCGCCTTGGACACGCTGCGGGAGTCCTCCGTCAGCGCGGCGGTGATTGATGTTGACAGCGGCGAACTGCTGGCGGCGGTCGAGTCCACCGGCGGGACGCTTTCCACGGCCGAGCGGGCGAATCCCGTCGGCACATCCATGAATTATTTCGCCGCCCTGACGGCGTTCGCCAACGGCAGTTCGCCTTCGCAGCTGCTGTGGGACCTCGAAGGCACGGACGACGAACCCGCCCGCGGCCCGGTCCGCCTGCGCGACGCGGCGGTGAACGACTGCCAACGCTGCCTTTCGAGCTTGATGGAGACATACGGCAGCTCTGCCGTTCAGAATGAAGCCGCGCTCTTCGGCCTGACCAACAGCCACGGCGCGCCGAAGAACGGCATCCTCACCGAGGGCGGGCATTACACGGCGGAGGAATTCGCCTTCGCGCTGACGCCGTTCGCCTCCCTCGGCACCCAATCCGGCACCGGGGACTCCGTCCTCCGTCCGATCACCGTCATCTCGGTGGACTTCTCCGACGGCACGGATGACGATCCGCAGCCGCAGACCTCCCGCGCCATCCTCACCGAAGGCCTCGCCTACCTCGTGCATCACGTCTTCAGCCAGGACACCATGTCCATGAACCTCTCCGACCGCCCCGCCGCGGTCAAGATCGGCTCCGTGGAGGGGGACGACAGCCGCTGGGTGAGCGGATACACGCCGACAACCGCGGCGGCAATCCGCGTCGGGGAGTCGGAGGCGGTGTCCGCCTTCACGGTGGATGAGAACCGCGTCGAGACCGCGGCGAAAATCTTCTGGCGTTCGGTGATGGAGTTCGCCGACAGGGATCAGCCCGTCACCGGCTGGCAGAGCCCGGACGACATCAGCCGGGTCCGCGTCTGCCTTCCCTCGGGGAAGCTGCCGACGGAAGCCTGCCAAGACACGGCGACGGAAGTCTTCCTGAAGGGCGCGGAGCCGTGGGAGTACGATGATTATTACACCGAAGTCACGGTGAACAAGGACAACGGTCTGCTGGCGACCCGCTTCACGCCGGCGGACAAGCGGGAGACGAAAGTCTTCCTCACCCTCCCGGAGAACGCCCGCGAATGGGCAGCGGAGAACGGCATCGAGTCCGTGCCGACGGATTACGACCCGATCCCGGCGGAGACCTCCGACGGCACGGTCGTGATTGAGACGCCTTCGGCGTTTGAGACGATCGCGTCCGGGGATTCGCTGACGGTAACAATTGAACTCAACCTGCCGGAGTCCGCCGATTCCTGGTCGGTCACCATCGGCGACGGGATGTTCCCCGACAAGTGGACGAAGGTCTGCGAGGGCGG
>CAVCBG010000082.1:0-6105 GCA_963600285.1 Anaerovoracaceae bacterium | reverse complement strand
GAGTGATTGAAGTCATATCAAAGTATTGTCTTATGTTAGCATAGCAAAAAGCCCGGGTTTTTGCTATAATTTAAATCTGAAAAATTCGCAGACGGTTTCTTTTGACATCGACTGCTGCTTAGAAAAGGAGCAACGGAAATGAAAATTCCCACCGTACTCGTTATGTGCGGGTCTTCGATCGCTACATCTACCCTTGCCGCTACCAAGATTGAGAAAGAAGCCAAAAGCCGCGGCGTTCAGGTCAATGTGATGAAAGGCCGTGTCAGCGATGCCGACCGTCTGATGAAAAATAACGCTGTCGACCTGGTCGTCGCGACTGCTATCTTCAGACATCATTATGATGTCCCGATCCTCTCCGGTGTGCCGCTTATCACCGGCGTCGGGCAGAAGGACCTCTACGATAAGATCTTTGATCTCGTAAAGAAAGCCTCCGAAGAATAATTCCCGATAAAATTACGCTGCCGGTGTGAACATACATCGGCAGTTTTGTTTTTAAATCGATCCACTTGTTGATGGGAATATTTCGGATAACAAAAAAGCGGCGTTTCATAGTAAAATAAACTAACTGCGTCTACGTGAGTAGTTCTATCATGGAATGACGGGATATTTTTTTTGAAGTATTGAGGGCATTCGCATGGACGAGAAGATCAGAGTAGGCATCCCGAGTTATGATGAATCAATGCTGGACCGTACGACATACAACCCGGAAGTGTTGAATGTCGTGAACTTGATTTCGGAGCCGCTGCTCCGCCTGTATGACGGGAAAGTGTGGCCGGCTTTGGCGCGCAGCTGGCAGGTGTTCGAGAAGGGACGGCGCTGGCTTTTCTACCTTCCGCAGAATGCGGTGTTCAATGACAGCACCCCCTGCACGGTGGCGGATGTTGCCGAGAATATCGATTATTTCCTGAAGACCCCCGATGACCGCGGGCGGACAAGCGCCTACGCGCGGTATCTGAAGGGCGTCAAGTTCAACATCCTCAACCGTTACGCCCTCGAGGCTGTCTGCGAGAAGCCCAGCGGCGACATCGCGGAGATCCTCAGCGCCATCCCGATCATGAAGCCGAACCGCCTCGGCAAACGCGTCGTCGGCACCGGCAGCTACAAATATTCCAACTACTGGGCGAATCGATCCATCCGCCTGAACAAACTCAGCGGGCTGAAGTATCTCTCCGCCTATAACCAGATCACGTTCTTCGTCGAGCCCGACCCGCGGAAGCGGCTTGAGATGCTGCGCGAAGGCGAAGTCCATCTTGTCTCCGGCTTGAACGCGATCCCGCGCGAGGAGCAGAATGACGGCAATACCTGGTGGGAATGCCGGTTGAATCAGAGCGTCATGGGGATGCTGAACGGCCGCCGCGCGCCGTTCAACGATCCGCTCGCCCGCCGCGCGGTGAACCTGGCGGTGGACTCCCTGCATATCATCAACACCCTGCTGGACGGGCACGGCCGCATGGCCGCCTCGATCGTCAGCCGTTATCACTGCGGCTGCACCGGTCCGCTGGCTCCGATCCCGTACGAACCGGATGAGGCGCGCCGTCTCTTCGCGAAGACGGACACCTCCGAGGAGCTCGTGATCACCGCCGCCAAGGGATACCCGCGGGAGTCCTTCGCCCTCGCGGATATGATCGCGCAGTATCTGGAGGATGTCGGCTTGAAGGTCCGCGTGGACCGTTACGAGGACGAGAAGGAGTATTACAAAAAAGTCTCCGAAGGGAACCTCGGAGACATCATGATCATGCATACCATGAACGGGAGCACCTACCGGCTGCTGCGGGACACCATCGACAGTGAGGATCCCGGGCCGATGTGGCAGGGCGTGAAAGACGATGAAGTTCAGCGGTTGATCCGCGAGGCGAATGTCGAGAGCGACATTACCGACCGCGAGCGGCGGTACGCGAAGGTGATCACCTACCTCAACCGCAACCCGCATTGGCTGTATCTCTACCATCCGTCCGCGGTGTTCGCTTCACACCCGGATGTGAACGATGTCGAGACCCTGCACAGCGGCGTCTTCCGCTTCCCCGGCGCCTGGTAGCGGCGTTATTCCTTCATCAGCCCGCCGATGAGGCCCGCGAGCGTCTTGAAGACCGGCTTCATCTCGGGCGTGAACGGCGCGACATTCATCCGCAGATAATTTGAAAAAGCGTTATTGACCGAGAACATCATGCCCGGCGCGAGCGAGATGTTCTTTTCGTGCGCCAGGTTGTAGAGCTCGAGCGTGTCAACCCCGCTCGGCAGCTGCACCCAGAGGAAGAACCCGCCCTGCGGATGGCTGACAGCCGTCCCCTGCGGGAACATTTCCCGAATGTAGGCGGACATCCCCTCGACCTTCTGCTGATAGGCGGCGCGGGCTTTATGCATCTGCCGCTCGAAACTGCTGTGCGACAGGTATTGGGCGATGGCCTGCTGCGGGATGGGCGACGTGGCCAGGTTCAGCGCGTGTTTGAACTGAATGACCTGCTTGCGGAACTTGCCGGGGATGATCCAGCCGATGCGGAACGCCGGCGCCAGGATCTTCGAGAAGGAAGAGCAGTAAATGATCAAGCCCTTGCGGTCGTAGGCTTTGATGGTGCCGGGACGCGTCTTGCCGAAATACAGATCGCCGATGGAGTCATCCTCGATGAGCGGCACATTGTATTCCTCAATGATGGCCGCGACTTTCTTTTTATCCGCTTCGGGCATGGTGCCGCCGCGCGGGTTGTTGCAGTTCGGGTTGATGTAGACCGCTTTGATCGGGTTCAGTTCCAGGGCGGCACGCAGCGCGTCCGGGTTGAGCCCGTCGTCGGTCGTGGGAATCTCAATCGCGCGCAGACCGAGTTCCTGCAGGATCTGCAGCACGCCGAAATAGCAAGGGGATTCCACCGCGACCAAGTCGCCCGGGTTGCAGACAACGGAGAGGGCGATGAAAAGCGCTTCGTTGCAGCCGCAGGTCACGATGATGTCATCCGCCTGGGTCGGCGTGCCGGCGAGGAACATATGCTTCGCCAGCTGCAGACGGAGCTCCGGGGAGCCTTCCGCCGAACCGGTGATCTGCAGCGGGATCTGTTCGGACTGCAGGAGCTTGGCGCTGATGCGGGAGAGCTTCGTCACCGGCAGCAGATTCTGTGAGGGGACGCCCGACCCCAGCGGGATCAGCGTCTCGTCGCTCGAGTCCAGCAGCACCATGCGGGTCATGTCCGGCATTTCCACGTGCTTCGGGGAGGAGAGCTCCACCGGTTTGTGAACGGCGTTGAGATCCTGACGGGCGGTGACATAATAACCGGACTGCGGTTTGGAGATCAGGTATCCGCGGGCCAGCAGCTCCTGGTAGGACTTCAGCACCGTCATGATGCTGATGCCGCGGGCTTCGCTCATGTGGCGGATGGACGGCAGCTTCTCCCCCGGTTTGTAGATGTTTTCTTCAATATTCTCAATAATGTCTTCAACCAATTGTATATATAAAGGACGCTTGCGTTCGGATTTGAAATTATCTGCCATTTTTCGGAAATCTCCTGTCGTTGTTATTATAACAGATTATCAAAACAGCGCGGCGGATTTGTTGAATCCGATAAAACTGCAACGCGCGGAGGCGATTGTATTCCGGAAATTGCCGAAAACCCGCCGGCTTGAGGAAATTTATCACATTCTCCTGTTTTGTGAAAAAAGGCAGGGTGCCTTGTTATAATTGACCGTGGTACATTCGTGTCTGCTCTTCGCGAAACGGGTCCGCGATCCTTCCGCGAAGACAATTTCATGTTACGGAGTTGAGCTGAATTAAACAGGAATACCAATGAAACGAAAGAATCGCGTAGAGATATTGTTGAATGAAAACCGGGATTTTGACGCTTTTATCGTCAAGTCCCCCGCCGATATCGCTTATTTGATCGGGCTTGTTTTCCCTTATCCCGATCAGGCGTCCTGCGCCGCGGCACTTGTTGCCTGCAAGGGGAACGGTAAATACACCCTGATCATCCCCGTGGAATGGGAATGCGTCCTCCCCACCTTCGCGTGGAAGGGCAAGACCAAGACTTACTCCCTCAATGACGGCGACCCGAACCGCGCTTTCCGCGGCGCGCTGAAGTCCGTGATTGAGGATATGGAGCTCGCCGGCAAGATCATCGGCATCGACTATTCATCCTGGACGGTTGCCGAGATCAATTTCCTCCGCGCGACCTACGACGGCATCAACCTCCGCAATATCGACCCCGAGCTGACCTCCGCCCGTGAGATCAAGAGCGCGGATGAGATCGCCAACATCAAAATGGCGTCCCACATTGCCGACCGCGGCATGATCGGCGCGCTGAACCACGTCGAAGGCACCATCGGCACCGTTGAATACACCCGCGCCGAGTTCCTCGAACGCATCCGCGTCCACGCCATTGAGTTCGGCGCGAACTGCATCGGCCACCTGAACCTTTCCGAAGGCCGCGCCGGCCGCAGCTGGCTGACCCCGATCCGCGACCTGTCTTTCATTGAAGACGGCCATACCATCCGCGCGGACTACTCCGTCTGCGTCAACGGCTGCTGGGCCGTCTGCTCCCGGATGTTCTTCACCGGCAAACCGGATCAGACCGTTGTTGACGCTTACGCCGACAATATGCTGCTGAAGAATTTCGCCGTTGACATCATGAAGCCGGGCATCCGCGTCTGCGACTTCTGTGAGGCCGTCCGCCTGAAGGCCGAAGAGGAAAGCATTGAACTGATGCTGGACGAAGGCATCGGGTCCGGCGTCGGCGCTTCGGAACACGAGAAACCGGTCCTGACGGTTGACAACGAGGAAGTTCTGAAAGAGAACATGGTCATCGCGCTGGATCTCAAGACCGTCGGCCCTGTCAATGAAATGATCCATTCGATCGACATTTATCAGCTGACCGAAAACGGCAATGTCAAGCTCAGCGATTTCCGCGATTGGAACACCATGTATCTGATCAACGGCAAGCGTTCTACGCACTAAGGCAGGGGGAATATGTCCGCACGAAATAACGTCACCAAAATCAGCAAGTTCATCCAGGCTGCCCCCGAAATGGACGGCCTCGTGATCACCGACCCCGCGAACCTGGCTTACGCGACCGGTTTGAATTACGCGGGGCTCTACAGCATTCCGAACCTGATCGTTATCGCGTTCTTCAGCGGCCGCAAGCGCTTCCTTGCCTGCCCGAAGGTCATGGCCTCCGCTTATCAGAGCGCCGGCTGGGATGACAGCATCATCGCCTATGATAACTGCACCGATCCCGAAAGCGCCGCGGTGGGCATCTCCGCTGCCTTTATCAGCGAGCTTTTCGACGGCAGCAAAGCGCTCATCGGCTATCTCGGCGAACGCATGCACCAGTCCCTGTTCGAGAAGATGACCGCCCGCATGACGGATTGCAGCTTCGTTGATATCAGCGAACCCTTCAAGCACCTGCGTCAGGTCAAGTCCGTCTCCGAACTCCGCACGATCGAGAAGGCGGCCGCCTATACCGATCACGGTATCGCGAGCGCGGTTCATCACATCTCCCGCAACTGCAACACAAACGAGAAAAGTCTCTCCGAAGACATCCGCGTGCGTTCCCTGGAACGCGGCCTGCCGGTGAACGGCTACCGTGCCGTTGCTCAGGCTGTTTCCGAAGATCACGCCACCGTTCTTTGGCCGAACGCCCCGTATTACGCCGTCGGGCGCGATACCAAATTCTTCGAGGGCAAGTTCATCCGCCTTGAGATGGCCGGCATCCTCGACGGGTATTGGTCCAACGACTCCCGCATGATGGTCAAGGGCGATATGAATCCCGCGCAGAAGGCGTTCTCCGAGAAGATGACGGCGCTGCGTAAATATACCTGCTCCATCATCAAGCCGGGCGCCGTCTGCAAGGACATTTTCCACGCCATCAATAAGAAGGCCGTCGAGATGGGCATCGTCATGGCGCCCGAATTCGGTTACGGCGCCGGCATCGGCGTCTCCCCGGTCGAGCCGCCGTACATCTCCGCCGCGGATGACACCGTGATTGAGAAGAACATGATGATCGTTCTCTCCCTCGGCGCCCGCTACACCGCCGGCGGCGGCGAGCTCTATATCACCAAGGATACGCTCAAGATCACGGATGACGGCTGCGAGATCGTCGGCTGGTACGAGAATTGGGATTATCCGTA
>CAVCBG010000081.1:0-6155 GCA_963600285.1 Anaerovoracaceae bacterium | reverse complement strand
CGATTTGTGCGTTATAATTCAGCGGTTAGAAAAATTAAGAGAAGCGGAAAAGTCTTGATTGATGCACCGCGGCACGGTTTTTCGAAGAGTTTTTTGGAAGCTTTTCGAAAGAACGGTAGCGGTGACAGACGGAACCCAAGCAAGCAGTTTTCCGTGAATAGATCGGATTGCAGTCCGGTCAGAAAACTGAAAGGAATTCAAAAAAGATGGCTACCAAACGTACTTATCAACCGAAAATCCGACGTCGTGTTCGTGTTCATGGCTTCCGTGAACGTATGGCGACCGCTGACGGCCGTGATGTCCTGAAGCGCCGTCGCGCCCGCGGTCGTTATTCTTTGACCGTCTCTGCGAATAACAGCCTGAAGCGCATCCGCTGGTAAAAGCAGCCTTTTCAGTTGAGTCAAGATATATCCGATAACTAACAGCGAGTGAGGCAGTGGAGAGAAAAGTTCGTCTGAATCATTCCCTTGATATACAAAGGGTCAGGCGGTACGGTAAGTCTATTGCCCACCCGCTTTTCGTGTTGATTCATCTCAAGGATAAGGACGCGGAATATGCCCGCGTCGGCGTGATCGCCACCAAAGCGGTCGGCGGCGCGGTGGAGCGGAACCGCTCGAAGCGCCTGCTGCGCTCCGCTGCCGGCGAACTGCTGGATCATATCTCCCCGGATGAAATGGTCCTGCTGCTGGCGAGGAAGTCCATCCTTGAATGCGACACCCCGGAAGTCGTTGAAGTCTTGACCGCTCAATTGAAAAAGGCGGGCATATACCGCGAATCGGTCGTGAAAGAAGACTGATTATTTGTCTGTGGATCCTGCCGAAAACCTAAATAACGAAGAACAACCAGTACCGGAAACCGTGCCGGAATCCGTCCCGGAGCCGCGTTTGCGGGATTTGCCGTTTAAGCTGACGAACATCCCGAAGTTTATCTGCCTCGGGCTGATCCGCCTGTATCAAATGACGATCTCCCGCCTGCTCCCGGATAACACCTGCCGGTTTTACCCGACTTGTTCTCATTACGGTTATCAGGCGATCTATAAATACGGCGTATTGCGCGGCGTGCCGATGGCAATATGGCGTATTCTACGCTGCAACCCTTTTAACCCCGGCGGATATGATCCGGTTCCGTGATATTCGCAGCTCAGGAGTTTTATGAAAAATAACAAATTATTAGCGGCTGCGCTCTTACTGATGCTCGCGCTGGTCCTCAGCGCCTGCTCCTCAAGCAGCTCGACGAGCAGTTCCAATAACTGGCCCGGCGTCGCTGTTGAAGAGGATACGGTTTACGCCGCGAACGGCTCCGCGATTGAAGCGGTCCGCGACGGAAAGCGTCTGTGGACTTACCCCACGGATGGTTCCAAGCTGCAGTTCTTCGCCGCCCCGGCGGTCGACGACGCGCAGGTTTACGCGGGAACTTATTCCAACCAGCTGCACATTCTGAATAAAGAAGACGGCACGCTCGTTGCCTCCATCGAACTCGGCAGCAGCAAAGAGAAGGTCATCGCCTCCCCGATCCTCGCGGACGGGAACGTCATCGTCCTCTCAAGCGGCGGCACCGTCAGCGCGTACAAAACCGACGGCAGCGCCGAGCCGGTATGGCAGACGAAGCTGAGCAATGAACTCTGGGTCACCCCGACCCTTGACAACGGTACGCTTTACATCATCACGCTCGACAAGAAGATCAACCTGCTTGACGCCGCCACCGGCGAGCTGAAGCAGTCCGTTGACATCAACGGCGCGGTCATGAGCGAACCGGTCCTCTACGAAGGCAAGCTCTATTTCAGCACCTTCGCGAAGGAAGTGGACGCCATGGACCTCTCCGACGGCACGATCAGCACGGTCATCACCGTTGACGGTGAGATCTGGGGCGCTCCGTTGATCCTCAACGGCAAGATCATCGCCGCGGACATGAGCGGTTATCTCTACATCGCGGACCTTGAGAGCGGCGAGCTGCTCTGGAAGTCCGAACGCGTCGCGGCGGAGAATTACGGCTTCATCGCCTCCCCGGTCGCGGTTTCCGAAGATACCTTCGCCGTGGTTGATGAGACCGGTGTGATCAACACCTACGACCTCGACGGCAAGTCCGTCTCCCAGCGTACGCTCGGCGCGTCTGTTTACACCACGCCCGCTTCCATGGAGAACGGCGACATCGTTGTGGTTCCTGTCAGCTCCGACGGCGACATCAATGTCTACACCGCGGACCTGAAAGAAGAATGGGCTTATAAGAGCACGGCCGCCGAATCTACCGAAACGGCTGCCGAATCAACAGAGGAGGGGAAATAATGTGGACCGCGTTTGTTAATATCTTCCTGAATCTGCTGCTCTTCATCTATAAACTCGTCGGCAACTTCGGCCTCGCGATCATTATCTTCACGGTTTTGATCAAGCTGCTGCTCCACCCGCTGATGGCTTCCCAGATCAAGAGCTCCAAGGCCCTTGCCGCCATGCAGAAGGATCCCGAATACCTTGAAATGCAGGAAAAGTACGCCAACGATAAAGACCGCCTGGCTCAGGAACAGATGAAAATGTACCAGAAGGCCGGCGTCAACCCGATGGCCTCCTGCCTTCCGATGCTGATCCAGCTCCCGATCATCTTCGCCCTTTATCAGGCCGTGATCGCGGCGATCGTCACCACTCCGCTGGGCATGCTTGACCTGATCAAGCGCGTCTTCTCCGGGTGGCTGAACATCTCCGAAGTCTTCCCGATCAACCCGAACTTCCTGTGGATGAACCTCGGGCAGCCGGAGCGCCTTTTCTCCATCGGCAATATCGGCATTTCCATGCTCGGTATCCTCGTCTTCCTGACGACCATCCTGCAGACCAAGCTGACGCAGGCTGATCCGCCCGGCGGCAGCGACGGTTCCGGCGCGATGATGAACGGCATGATGAACATCTACATGCCGCTGCTGATGGGCTTCATGGCCTGGACGCTCGCTTCCGGTCTGGCGCTGTACTTCCTCATCTCGAATATCTTCACCATCGTCCAGTACGGCATGATGGGCTCCCTGCACTGGGAGAACCTGAAGTTCTGGGAAAAGAAGAAGGAAGTCGAAGCTCCGAAACAGGGCAAGCGCCGCACGTATACCACCACTGCCGCGAAGAAGCCCGAAACTTCCGCCAACACCGATTCCGCCTCCGCGAAACCGGCCGTCAAGTCCCGCGCGCAGCAGGCTTACGATGATAACTCCGATGTCTTCGGAGGGAAGATCGACTACAAAGAATTCAAAAACAAGAAGAAACCGAAGAAGCAGTAATATATGACCTCTACATCTTTAGAATACATTGCCGCGAACGCCGAAGAAGCGATCAACAAAGGCCTGAACGCGCTTGGCGTGAGCCGCGAAGAAGTTGACATTGAGATCCTGGACAACGGCAGCAAAGGCATTTTCGGCATCGGCGCGCGCCAGGCGCGCGTCCGCATGACCGTCAAGGCGGACAGCCTCCGCGCTGTCATGGAAAAGGAAGCCGAAGCCGAAGCGCAGAACGCCGCCGCGGCCGCGGAAGCCGAGAAGCAGCCCGCGAAGCAGGAAGCCCCCGCCGCGCCCGCTCCCGCTAAGGAAGAACGCCGCAAGTCCGAACCGAAGCAGGAAAAGCGCCGCGAAGAGCAGAAGCCCGCGAAACCCGCGAAGCAGCCCGTCGCCGAGCCCGAGGACGAGGAGAACCCCGCCCCCGCTTCCGGTGATGTCGTCAATGAAGAGACGATGAAGATCGCGCAGAATGTTGTCCGCGACCTGATGGAAAAGATGCGCGTCAAGGCCACGATCAACGCGAAGATCGGCGAAGCCGAGGACGATATGGACTCCCGCGTCATCATGATCGACATTCAGGGCGACGACCTTTCCTACCTGATCGGCCGTCACTCCGAAGTCCTGCATTCGCTGCAGTACATCACCAGCCTGATCGTCGGGCGCGAAGTCGGCCATTGGGTCCCGCTCGTGCTGGACGTCCAGGGCTACCGTGAACGCCGCGAACGCCAGCTCCGCCAGATGGCGACCCGCATGGCTGACCAGGTCATCAAGACCGGCCGCCGCATCTCCCTCGAGCCGATGCCCGCCACCGAGCGCCGCATCATCCACTTGGCTCTGCGCGGAAACAGCCAGATCACGACCGAGAGCATCGGTGAGGAACCGAACCGCAAAGTCGTGATTTATCCGAAGGAAAATAAATAACCGTCCGGAACGGAAAGGACCGTGAAGCCTTCACGGTCTTTTTCGTTGTATGATTAAAGCAAAGAGGCAGGAAGGGAGGAAATGGGCGTGAAAAACAAGAAAAAGGTGCTGGTGGTGAGTTTTGACGCTGTCGGGGCGGAGCATGAGCTCCCTGTCCTGCGTGAACTGCCGAATTTCAAACGCGCTTTCGGCAGCGGAAGCGTGTACGACGGCCTCCGCACCACCTTTATCAGCAACACCTACCCGGTGCACGCGTCCATCGCGACCGGCACGACGCCCGCCGTTCACGGGCTGATCTCCAACACCAAGCTGCAGCTCGACACCCTCAAACCGGAGTGGAATTACGACAGCCGTCTGCTGCGCGCGGAGCCGATCTGGCGCACCGCCGCGAAGGCGGGCCTGAGCGTTGCCTCCGTCCTGTGGCCGGTGACCGGGTACGCGAAGGAGATCCGCTGGAACATCGGCGAGATCATGGCGCGCCCGGGCGAAAGCCAGATCGCGGCGAACCTGCGCACCTGCTCGAAGCTGACGCAGATCATCGCCTTCCTCCGCCACGGACATTACCTCCGCGGCATCGCCCAGCCGGAGCGGGACTGCTTCGCCGCGCACAGTATGCGGGACATCATCCGCGTCTTTCATCCCGACCTGATGCTGATGCACTTCACCGCCTACGACACGCTCTGCCATGAGAACGGCCGCGGTTCGGAAGCGGCGCTGAACGGCCTGCGGGCGATGGATGAATACTTCGGCCTGCTCCTGGACGTGATCGACAAGGACACCGTCGTTGTCGGCTTCTCCGACCACGCGCAATTGAATGTGAATGCCGTCTTCGACCCGAACAGCGTCCTCGGCGAGATGGGCTTCCTGAATTACCACGCCGACGGCACCTGTTCGGATGAGAAAGCCGCCTTCCAGAACGCGGGCGGATGCTCCTTCTTCATCAACAAGGAACTGACCGACGAGCAGGTGAAGGCCGTCCGTGAGCGGGTGCTCGCGAATGAAGCAATTCGCCGTGAACTGACGGAGGACGAGATGGCCGAGTCCGGTTACACCGGCACCGCCGCGTTCGGCGTCTGCGCGAAGCAGGGATACCATTTCGGTCCCGCGTCTTCGTACGAGAAGGCGACGCACGGCTATCCGCTCGATATGCCGGATTATCATGTCTTTATGGCTGTCTCGGAGCCTTACGGGGCGCTTGAGACGGATTGCATTCTCGAAGTCTACAAGGCGGCTCGGAAGTTCTTGGCTCTGTAAGGGGTGAAAGGAATTGAAAATGAAGGTTTTGATGTTGAACGGCAGCCCGCGGAAAAACGGCAACACGATGACGGCGCTGCTTGAGATGCAGAAGGTGTTCACCGAAGAAGGCGTTGAATCCGAGATCGTGCAGATCGGCTCCCGCCCGATCCGCGGCTGTATTGCCTGCAACGGCTGCCGCAAGGCGGGCCATTGCGTGCTGGATGATGAGCTCACGGAGCTTTACCCGAAGTTCGAAGCCGCGGACGGCCTCGTCCTCGGCGCTCCGGTTTATTACGCCTCCGCGAACGGCGCCCTGCTTGCCGCGGCGCAGCGCCTTTTCTACGGCAGCAATTTCGATCTCCGCATGAAGGTCGGCGCGGCTGTCTGCGCGGCACGGCGCGGCGGCCTGACCGCGGCGTTCGATGAGCTGAATAAGTTCTTCACCATCAGCGGGATGCCGGTTGCCTCCGGTCAGTATTGGAACGGCGTCCACGGCACCATGCCGGGCGAGGCGGTGCAAGACCTTGAAGGGATGCAGATGATGCGCACGCTCGCGCGGAACATGACCTTCCTGATGCGCGCCATTGCCGACGCGAAGGCGAAGTACGGCCTCCCCGAAGAGGAACCGCACGTCGCCACGAATTTCATCCGCTGAAGTGAAATAAAAAAGAGGACAGCTCAGGCTGTCCTTTTTTGATTCCTGCATCGGTTCCTCCTATGCTCCGATATGATATCTCAGCCAATAAACCGG
>CAVCBG010000080.1:0-6185 GCA_963600285.1 Anaerovoracaceae bacterium | reverse complement strand
TGCTTGGCGAGCTTGCCGCGGCCGGTGTTGCGTCCCTGAAGATCGAGGGCCGCATGAAGTCCCCTGAATACGTTTCGGCGGTGACCGGCGTTTATCGTCGGGTGCTCGACCGCTTGTATGAGCGGGAAGAGGCTGTCGACCAAACGTCCGCCGACGAGGAAGCTTCCGCGGAAGATTACGCAATGGATGGTGGGGCGATTGCGGAGGGCGAGGCTGCTGAAGACGCTGAGCCCGCCGCCCAGGTGACGGCTGACCAAGCCGCTGAGCCCGCCGCCCAGGTGACGGCTGACCAAGCCGCTGAGTCCGCCGCCCAGGAGACAGTCGACCAAGCTGCCGCTGCCCAGGAAGCCCCGGAGCCTATCCGCGTCCATGCGACGGACGAGGAGAAGCGCGTGCTTTCCGAGGCCTTCTCGCGCGGTTTCACGCAGGCGTATCTTGTGGGCGAAACCGGCAACGAGATGATGAGCTACCAGCGCCCAAACAATCGTGGCCTGCTGGTGGGTCGCGTCGATTCGGCGCGCGGCGGTGTGGTGCGCGTGAAGCTCGACATTTCCGTCGCGGCGGGCGATACCCTCGAATTCTGGACCGGACGCGGTCATTTCGCACATCTTGTGACCGAACAGGATATTAAGAACGAGGCTTGGCTGGCGATTAGCGGACCCATGGGGAAGACCGGTCGGGGCGATCGCGTATTCCGTGTGCGCGAGGCGGCGGCCGCTTATGTGGATGACCCGCTGGAGCCGCGCATTCCCGTTGCCGGCAGGGTGTGCCTTCGTATTGGCGAGCCTCTTCTGGTCGAGTTCTGGCCCGCGCAAGAGACGGGCAATCATGTGGGGGAGCGCCTCGCAAGCAATCTTGCGGATGATGCGATCGCAGCGCGCCCCATCGGACGCTGCGACGGTGCGGTGGTGGAAAAGGCGCGCACGCGCGCGGTTGACCGCGATGACGTGATTTCCCATGTGGCGCGCATGGGCACGACGCCTTTCTCCCTTGCAGAAGGCGCTTTGGACGTGGAGCTTGATGCGGGTGTCGGCATTTCCTTCTCGCAGCTGCATAAGGCGCGCGCGCAGGCGCTCGCCGCGCTCGAAGAGGCGATCGCCCCCACCAGCCTTCGCACGCTGCCTCACGCCGCCGTTACCGTGCGGCCTACCATGGCGCATCCGAAGGGTTGTCAGGTTTGCGCCATCGCGACGAATCCCGCTTGTGCCCGTGCGGCGCGAAAGGGTGGCGCCGACGTGATCTACATTCCCACGCTCAATTACAAGCGGGGAGAGGCGATGGTCGCCGGCCAGCAAAGCCCCACGGTGGAAAACGGCGGCTACCCCAAGCGTTCCGCATTCGCCACGCCGGTCGTGGCGCACGACCCGATTGAGGGCACGCGCGAGGAGCGCTTCGAATTCAATGCGGAAACCGTCATTCGGGATGATGCGACGGTGCTTGCGGAAAACCTCGGCCAGCTTTTCGCGATGCGCGCGAAGGGCATTGCCGTGGAGGCGGGTCCGCATATTCCTGTGCTCAATCAGGCGGCGCTCGATGTGTTGGCGGAAACGGGAGTTGAGCGCGTCTGGCTTTCTCCCGAACTGACGCTTTCGCAGATACGCGAGCTTTCGAAAGACAAGTCCGCGAGCCTCGGCCTTTTTGTGGCCGGTGCCGCGGAGCTGATGGTGACGGAGCATTGCGTGCTGCAAAGCCAGGGCGCGTGCAATCACAACTGCCGCAAATGCGTGCGCAGGAAAAGCCCCCATTTCCTGAAGGACCGCAAGGGCTTCGAAATGCCGGTCATCACGGACCGTTGCGGTCGCAGCCATATATATAATGCGGTGCCGCTTGACCTGTGCCACCTCATGCCCGACCTGATCGCGGCGGGAGTCGACGCGGTCATGGTCGACGCCACGCTTATGAATGTGGAAGAGACGGGCATCGCCGTGCGCCGCGCGGTGCGGGCGCGCGATGTCGCGCTGAAGACCGGAGACGCGATCGGGAAGAATGCCGACAGCACGAGCGGTCACATTTTCCGCGGGCTTGAATAGGCGCGAATGCCGGTGGTGAGCTTGGCGTCTCGCGCGGTTGCGAGCAGAGTAGACCGGTCGCATCGCGCATGGACGCGAGCGAGGTGAGTTTCATTCGCCGCGCGTGCCATGCGTGGTCGCCGGCGGGATGAACCGGCGCGACATTCCGCCTCAGCTGCATGCGTGTCTTTCGTTCGGGTGCCTGAATAGGGCACTGCGGGCATGGCGGCATGCTTTTATATGTGGTCGTGTTAGAATGCGACCGCTTGGGAAGAGCAACGAAGTGAGAAGAAAGTGAGTTCGATGCTTCCAGTAGAAGACCAGTTCCATATTTTGCAATCAGGAGTTGACTCCATCGTTCCGGAAGAGGCGCTGAAGAAGAAGCTTGCGAAAGGTAAGCCGCTCAACGTGAAACTCGGAGTTGACCCGACTGCTCCCGATATCCACATTGGACACGCGGTTCCTCTGCGTAAACTGCGTCAGTTCCAGGATCTTGGTCACCAGGTGACGCTCATTATCGGAGACGGCACCGCCCTGATTGGCGACCCGTCCGGACGCAATTCCACGCGTCCCCAGCTGACCCGCGAGCAGGTTGCGGCGAATGCGAAGACCTATGTGGACCAGGCTTTCAAGATTCTTGATCCGGAAAAGACGACGCTCCGCTACAACTCCGAATGGATCCTGAAGATCGATATGGAGAAGCTGCTCTCTCTGATGAGCAAGTTCACGGTCGCCCGCATTCTTGAGCGCGATGACTTCACAAAGCGCTACAACGCGCAGCAGCCGATCAGTCTGCACGAGTTCATCTACCCGGTCATGCAGGCATATGACTCCGTTGTTATTGACGCCGATGTCGAAATCGGCGGCCGCGACCAGCTTTTCAATCTGCTTGCGGGGCGCGAGCTCATGGAGAAGATGGGCATGGAGCCGCAGGTGTGCCTGACACTTCCGCTTCTGGAAGGCACCGATGGCGTCCAGAAGATGTCCAAGAGCTACGGCAACTACATTGGTGTGACCGACGAGCCGGGCGACATGTACGGGAAGGTCATGAGCATTCCCGACTCGCTGCTTGTCAAATACTATCGCCTCGCGTCGACGGAGGATGTCGACCGCATTGACGAGATCGAGGCTGGCTTGAAAGAGGGAACCGCCGACCCGAATAAGGTGAAACGCGCGCTGGCGCACAACATCGTCGCCGCGTATCACGGCGCCGAAGCAGCCGATGCCGCGGAAGAGCACTTTGTCCGTACCGTGGTCAACAAGGAAGTGGACGAGGACGATGTCGTAACCGTCGCCGTCGACCTGACGCCGAATGAGGACGGCATGGTGTACCTGGCCCGCATCATTGCGGAGTCGGGCATGGCGGATAGCGTGGGCGCTGCCCGTCGCCTGATTGACGGTGGCGCGGTGAAGATTGACGGAACGCCGGTGGCCGCGAAAGAGTACAACGTCGACCCCGAAAGGCTCCGTGGCACCATTTTGCGTGCCGGTAAGCGAAAATACATTCGTATTGCTGATAAGTAGCAAGAAAAGTTATAGTATATGGACAGGGGGATGAACCCGCATGATTCTAGCGTCATGCGGGTTCGATTTCTTTTTAGGCCTCCTTTGAGCGGATATGATGGGCGATAGCATGTCCGATTGTTTGCGTAGGCGCAGGTCAGCGCCCATATCTGGGGAACCGGCTCCTTTCGACCGCTTCTTCTATCCGAGCAAAATGCGTGTCTGGGGAATCGAGGTTTCCTCGATTTAAACCATCTGTTGAGCGCCGGAAAATTGCCGAATAGGTTGTTGTCGCGGACGCGAAAAGACGGGGAATCGGACGAATTTCTGGGAAATTGGGGCCGCATATCCCGGTGAACGGTAGTCATCGGCATACTTTTCCAAAGATTATTTTGGCTATCGTTCATTTGCACGAGCGGTTGTGAGCATAGGACATTCTGCGGAAACTCTCGAATGCCGTTCAGTTTCACGGCCAATAGCTAAAGCGCTCGTATTTCAGCTTCTCAAGGAAATCTTCCCATACAGAGTTGTCAGCCATGCAAGTTCTACGACTGAGTCGCTGGGCGCTCGCCTCTCCAAAGAAGTCTTTGGGTACAGGACTGTTGGCTATGTCAGCTCTGTGGCGAAGTAACCGGGCGCCCGCCTTCCCCAAGAAGCATTTGCGCGTCGAATCATCCATCGAGTGCGACTTCTTTTGGCTTGGCTCGGGTGAGACGAACGTTCAAGTTGTATCTATTCATCTCTATCCGGACCATCCGTAATGGGGTTTTCTCTCTTGTTAGTGAGATAGGCGCGCGAGGCTCCCGAAGTAGGATCCGGGGTAAGCCGGTTTGGCGGGTTTGCGATTCCCCGGCCCGTGGGAGCGGATCGTCGCAAGGGGGACGGCGGCTGTCCGGAGGGCGGCCGCCGTTTTCGTCTGGCGGCGGAGGAGGCGGGCCGCTCCCGCGGGAGGGGGCTCGCGCCCGACGGCGGCCGCCCTCCGCCTTCGGGTGCGGGACGGGGCCGGGCAGGCGCGCGCCCGCCGCCGGGGGAGGCCTTCCGGCGGCCTTCCCCGGGCCGGGGGCTCCCGCGCGCCAAAGTCGTGTGCGGATTGTGGAGGATGCAATCCCCCCTTGACCCGGACCCCGCGCGAGAGTAGATTACTTCCTTGCGCGATGCGGAAACGCAAAGCGCCCGGGAAAGCGCCAAGCGGCGCTGACCTGCGGAACCTTGAGAACCGGATACCGAAAGACAACCACTTCGCGAAAGCAGAAGCGAGCAATGAAAAGCCCCGCCGGCGAGAGCCGGCGGGCCCTCATAGAGGAATTTTTTAGAGCAGTTCAGCTGCTCCGTTATTTTTAAACGGAGAGTTTGATCCTGGCTCAGGATGAACGCTGGCGGCGTGCCTAACACATGCAAGTCGAACGGTTAAACCGCCTTCGGGCGGACATAGAGTGGCGAACGGGTGAGTAACACGTGACCGACCTGCCCCGCGCTCCGGGACAACCGCTGGAAACGGCGGCTAATACCGGATGCTCCGGGAGGGGCGCATGCCCCTTCCGGGAAAGCCGAGACGGCGCGGGATGGGGTCGCGGCCCATCAGCTAGACGGCGGGGCGACGGCCCACCGTGGCGACGACGGGTAGCCGGGTTGAGAGACCGACCGGCCACATTGGGACTGAGATACGGCCCAGACTCCTACGGGAGGCAGCAGTGGGGAATTTTGCGCAATGGGGGAAACCCTGACGCAGCAACGCCGCGTGCGGGATGAAGGCCTTCGGGTTGTAAACCGCTTTCAGCAGGGAAGACATCGACGGTACCTGCAGAAGAAGCCCCGGCTAAATACGTGCCAGCAGCCGCGGTAATACGTATGGGGCGAGCGTTATCCGGATTCATTGGGCGTAAAGCGCGCGCAGGCGGCTCGTTAGGCGGGACCTCCAATCCCGGGGCTCAACCCCGGGCCGGGTTCCGAACCGGCGGGCTCGAGTTCGGTAGGGGGAGGCGGAATTCCCGGTGTAGCGGTGAAATGCGCAGATATCGGGAAGAACACCGATGGCGAAGGCAGCCTCCTGGGCCGTAACTGACGCTCATGCGCGAAAGCCGGGGGAGCGAACAGGATTAGATACCCTGGTAGTCCCGGCCGTAAACGATGGGCACTAGGTGTGGGGGAGACATCCTCCGTGCCGCAGCCAACGCATTAAGTGCCCCGCCTGGGGAGTACGGCCGCAAGGCTAAAACTCAAAGGAATTGACGGGGGCCCGCACAAGCAGCGGAGCATGTGGCTTAATTCGAAGCAACGCGAAGAACCTTACCAGGGCTTGACATGCAAGTGAAGCCGGGGAAACTCGGTGGCCTAACGGAGCCTGCACAGGTGGTGCATGGCTGTCGTCAGCTCGTGTCGTGAGATGTTGGGTTAAGTCCCGCAACGAGCGCAACCCCTGTCGCATGTTGCCAGCATTAGGTTGGGGACTCGTGCGAGACTGCCGGCGTCAAGCCGGAGGAAGGCGGGGACGACGTCAAGTCATCATGCCCCTTATGCCCTGGGCTGCACACGTGCTACAATGGCCGGCACAGCGGGTTGCGACCGCGCGAGCGGAAGCGGATCCCCCAAAGCCGGCCCCAGTTCGGATTGGAGGCTGAAACCCGCCTCCATGAAGTCGGAGTTGCTAGTAATCGCGGATCAGCATGCCGCGGT
>CAVCBG010000079.1:0-6204 GCA_963600285.1 Anaerovoracaceae bacterium | reverse complement strand
GGCTTAAGCGCGGTCTAAGGGGAATGGGTGTTCGCTTGTCGAACGCTCGCCGATCTATGTTATCTGGTCTCTGGTCTCTGGTCTCTTTTCAACTCCTCACTCCTCACTCCTAACTCCTCACTTCCTTTATTCCATTAGATCCGGATACCGATCCCAATCCAGGGCTTGGGCAACGGGGAGGTCGGAGAAGTTGTCGATGTAGTAGCGCGCGACACGCTGCATGGGCGGGAAGACTTGGTCCATCGGGATGTTCCACGGGGCGAAGAAGCGGATCTCGGAGCCGTCTCTCGGTTTCGTGCGAAGGGAGCCGCGGATCCGTTTCGGGAAGAAGAGCATATACACCGGCGAGACGCGGGCCGTGTCCTCCGTGACGTAATTCAGGTCGGCGCCGGAGAAGACCTTCATCAGGCAGCAGGTCTCAAGCAGAATGGAGCAATTGCTGAGCACCGAGCGCTGCAGGCATTCCTCCACCGTCTCGTTGGGACTCAGCCAGCCGCCCGGCAGACGCCAATATCCGTCGTCCTTATCGCGGGCGAGCAGAATATTCCCCTGCGGATCGGTCAGCAGGGCCAGCGGGCTGATCTCAATGAAGGGGAAACCCGGCGCCGTGTCGTGGAGGTTCCGGCGGTAGTCGATCATTCGAAATAATCCTTGAGCTGCTGTCTGGAGTTCGGCGCGCGCAGCTTCCGCAGCGCCCGCGCCTCGATCTGGCGGATGCGCTCCTTGGTCAGGCCGAAGAGCTTGCTGATCTCCTCGAGGGTCATTTCCTCGCCGTCATTCAGGCCGTAGCGCAGCTCGAGAATGCGGCGCTCCCGTTCGTTCAACTGGCGGCTCATGGCGTACTCGATCTGTTCCTTGAGCAGCTGCTTCTCGGTCTCGTCGCTCGGCTGCAGGGCGGAATCATCCTTCGCAAGGCGTTCGCCCGCGCCGGTGTCTTCATCTTCATTGTTCTCGTCCGGGGTCTCCAGCGAGATCGGGTTCTCGATCGTGCGGAGCAGCTCCGTCACCTTGTTCCCGGCCGTATGCAGACGCGAAGCCAGCGCGCCGTTCGGGGATTTCCCTTCCGCGCGGCACTGTTCAAGGGTGTCGCGGTCCGCCTGTTCAAGCATGCCGGCCTCCACCGCGATCTCTTCCGAAGACGGCTCACGGCCGAGGCGCTGCTCCATGTCGTTCTTGAGGCGCTGCAGCTTCATCACCGTCTCGAAGGTGTGCGGCGGAATGCGGATGAAGCCCGCCTGTTCGGCGAGGGAGCGGGTGATGGCTTGGCGGATCCACCACGTGGCGTAAGTGCTGAAACGGTAGCCGAGACGCGGGTCGAACTTCTCCACCGCGTGAAGCAGACCGAGGTTGCCTTCCTGAATGAGGTCCGAGAAGGACGAACCGCGGCCCTGATATTTCTTGGCAATGCTGAACACCAGCTTCAGATTCGCGCGGATGAATGCCTGTTCCGAGGAACCGGCCCGCGCCTGAACGGTGGCGAGATGTTCACGGACGGTCTCCGCCGGACAGGGCGCCGCCTTCTCCGGCAGTTCGCCGTTGTTCAATTTACGGTACGCGTCGATCTCGTCCTTCATACAGTCCGGGATCAGGCACAGGGAGAGGAAGGCGTCGAAGAGGTCGGAGGCGAGCTTCTGCCAATCGGCGGGGCGGTCGTCCCGATCGAGACGCATATATTTGTAGAGCTCCGACGTGGAGTCGGGGATGGCATCCGTGAAGAGCGAACGCGCCTCGTGGAGCAGGATGCCGAGGTCAATGCGCGGCTCGGCGGTGCCGTGCGCTTCATTGTAGGCGGCAAGCTTCGCCGTGTACTTCGTCCATTGATCGGCAAACGCCTCATACAGACGGAGGCCGTCTTCGGCATCCTCATTATCAACATAGGAGTCGGCGAGTTTCCCCGCGCGGATGCAGACCGCCAAGCGGAATTCGCTCTCCGCGTTCAGGAGCTCAATGTCGCCGATCTCCCGCAGGTAAAGCTGCACCGGGTCGTCTTCCCCTTCCGGGGCGAAGCTCCGCTCCTCGGCCGTCGTTTCCAACTCATCCATCACTTCTTCCGAGGTCGGTTCGAATACTTCATCGTCATCTGTTGTCATAGCGGCTTCCCGTTCTTAAAATCAACCAGGTTGACATCCTCAATGAGCATATCCAGCAGCCGGCGTTCTTCCAGCGCGTGGTTCAGCATCGTCTCATATTCGCGGAGGTTTTCCGCCGATGTCTCTCTGTCTTCGAGCAGCGTCTGCAGCTCGGTTTTGTCGTACTCTTTCTTCTCCCGGCGCATGAACGCCACGGAGCGGATGATCTCTTCATTCAATTCCGGCATCTCCACCGCGGGGTCGAGCTTGCGGTTTTTCAGGACCTCGAAGGCGTCGCGGACGGAATCCGGGACGTTCTTCTCGATGTAGGAGCGGGTGTCGAGCTCCTCATCCTGGTCGAGGGCGCGGAAGTAGATCGAGGCGATCTCATGCAGATCGGACTGCTGGAAATCCGAGGGACTGAGCGGCTCCAGCTTGAAATGTCGGAGCTTGCGGTCAATGTCCGCGAGTGCCCCGGGGGTCTCATAGTAAAGGTAAAGGCAGCGGAGGATCTCGTTTTCCTTGTTGTAAAAACTGTCCTTCGGGTCAAAAATCAGCGACGTGTTCCGCGTCTTCAGCTTCGGCTTGGCGGGGAATGCCGCCTTCTGCCGATTCCCGCCCGAACCGGCGGACGCGGTGCCGCTGTAGGTCAGCAGCGAGACGTCCACGTCAAGGTGGCGCGCCAGCTGCTGGCGGTAGGTTTCGCGTTCGATGGCGTTCGGGACTTCCTTGATCAGGGGCATGATCTGCGCCGCGATCTCGGACTTCACCTTGGCGTCGTTGAGGTCCTTGCCCTTGGAAACCACCTCCATCATGTGGATGACGATCGGCTTCGCGGAGTCGAGGAGGGCCTGCCATTCGGCGTGATCGCGCAGCACCACCTCGTCGGGATCCATGCCGTCGGGGATGGTCGCGACGCGGATGTCGACATTCAACCGGCTCTCCTGCCGCAGCAGGGCCTGACTCTCAGCCTCGGCGGACACTCCCGCGGAGGCTTCGCGGATGACGTCAATATCCCGCACCGCCGCGTGTTCGCCCGCGGGGTCGCCGTCCAGCGCGAGGACGATGTGCTTCGTCTGGCGGGTGAGCTGCTTGGCTTGGAAGTCGGTCAACGCCGTGCCCATCGGGCAGATGGTGTTCTTGAATCCCTCTTGATGGAGGACGATGACGTCCATGTAGCCTTCCACCAGCACGACTTGGTCCTTCTCGCGGATGGCGGGACGCGCGTCGTTGATGGCGAAAAGCGTCCGCCCCTTGTCGAAGAGCTTCGTCTGCGGGGAGTTCAGGAATTTCGGGGAGTCGTTCGGGTCCAGAATGCGGGCGCCGAAGGCAATGACCTGACCGCGCGAATCCGCGATGGGGATCATGACGCGGTTGCGGAAGCGGTCGAAGATGCGTCCGTTGGGGATGACCTCGCCCTTGTCGTCGCGCTGTTCGCTGACGACGCCGGTGTCGATCAACTCCTGCCGGGTGTAGCCCTTCGCGAGCAGGTGCTGGGTCAGCCCGTCCCATGAAGCGAGGGCGTAGCCGAGGCGGAACTTCTCGATGGTCTCGGGTTTCAATCCGCGCTTATCCGTCAGGAACGCCATCGCGGGCTTCCCGGCGGGGTGCTGGGTGAGGTTGTTGTGAAAGTAATCGACCGCCTCATTCATGAGGGCGAAAAGGCGTTCCTTCTCCTGGCGCGGCGCTTCGTCTTCCTTGTTGTAAGGCGTGAGTTCGACGCCGGCCTTCTTCGCGAGCAATTCCAACGCCGTTTGGAAGTCGCAGCCGTCGCGCTTCATCACGTAGTTGAAGACATCCCCGCCTTCGCCGCACTGCCCGAAGCAGCGCCAGGTCCCCGAATCCGGGAACACGACGAAAGCCGGTGTGTGCGTGTTCTCATGGAAGGGGCAGAAGCCGATGTAGTTCTTCCCCGTCCGGCGCAGCTTCACCGTTTCGGAAACGATATCGACGATATCGACCTGGTTTTTGATGTCATCAACAACCGACACGAAGCGTTTTACTCCAATTTACTTTGATATTCTTTGATCTGACCGCGGATCTCGGTCAGCTTTTCCAACTGCTCCTGCGACTTGCCGATGGAAGTCTCCACGAAGCGCCCGAACGGCCGCGCGGCGTTGTTCATTTCCTCGGCCTGGGCGTTGACTTCATTGACGAACTCACCGCGGAGGGAATCCACGAGCTTGGTGTCGATCTCGCTGATCTTCTCGTCGAATTCCTTCTGCGCCTTCTTCTTGTAGTAAGGCAGGACGAGGAAGCCGGCGATGCCGACCCAGAAGGCGGCGACGATGCCGAGGAGGTCGGTCGCGACGGTGGTGGCGATTGCCGTCAGCGCGGCGCCGATGCCGATGGCGGAAACTTCAATCGCGAGCCCGGCGGTGACCGCGGACTGCGCGTGCTTCATGCCGATGTCCATGGCGATGTCGGATTCGATCTTCGCGAGCATGGCGTCGATGGAGTTCTGCATCCGCTTGAGGAGCTTCGCCCGCTCGTCCATGACCTTCTCCGGCATCTCGACGGAGGGGAACTCGGAGTTGCGCGACTGGATCTGCAGGCGGATCGACTGCACCATCCGCTGTTCCTGGGTGCCGATGCTCTCCACCATCTCGGTGGTCTTGCGTTCGACTTCGATCGGCAGGTTCTTCAGGACGTCTTCCTGGAATTTGACTTGGTTCTTGTCCTTCTTGAGGAGGTTCGGCAGGTTCTTGAGGACGAAAAGCTCCTCAAAGTAATCGTGGCCGCGGCTCTTGATCTCGGTGAAGATGGAATGGATCTCCTTCATCGAGCGGTTGATCTCTTTCATCATGTCCTCGCGGTAGAGGCTGACCTGACCGGAGATGGACTCCGCCAGCTTGCGGTCCTCTTCGTAGAAGGCGAGCTCATTGCGGACGCGGGTCTCGGCCTCGGCCTCAACCTTGGAGGCAATCCCGAGCGCGGACTGCATTTTCATCTGGAAGCGGGCGCGTTCGTCCATGCGGTCCTGGATGAATTGCTCGAGGTCGGCGAATCCGCTCTCCTTCCACAGTTCTTCGGACATGGCGTCGCGGGCTTTCTTCGCGGTGCGGGAGCTGATCGGCAGCACGGGGACTTCCTGGCCGATCAAGGCGGCGGCGTTCTCCTTGACGAAGCTGACGACCTTCGCCTTCTCCTCATCCGATTCGAGGAGGTCCATTTTGTTGACGAGGATCACGGCGTTCTTGCCCCATTCCTTGATCGCCGCGAGGAACTGCCGTTCGCTCTCGGAGAAGGGACGGTCCGCCGAGGTCAGGAACATCACCATGTCGGCGCGCGGCAGGAACCACTTCGTCAGCACTTCGTGTTCGCGGAGGACGGCATTCGTGCCCGGCGTGTCGACGAAGGTCATGGATTCGAGCAGGGGAACCGGCAGCTGCAGCAG
This sequence comes from Anaerovoracaceae bacterium, assembly GCA_963600285.1. GTDB lineage: Bacteria > Chloroflexota > Anaerolineae > Anaerolineales > Anaerolineaceae > Flexilinea. Next base: position 738 of record CAVCBG010000079.1, on the reverse strand, counting down.
CAGCCCCCAGTTCTCAATCGGCGAAGAGGATTCCTGTTCGCCGTAGCGGATCAAATTGATCTGCGCGGTCGTCGGGGTGACGCCCACCGCGAGCTTGTCCGTGTTCAGCAGGGCGTTGATGAATGAGCTCTTGCCGCCGTTGAATTCGCCGACGACGACCACGAGGAAGCTGTCCTCGAGCGCCTGCAAGGTTTCCTTGAGCATCGAGAGCTGTTCCTCGTCCATATTCGCTGACGAGGCGCATGCCAGCAGCTCGGTGAGAAGATCCCGAACCTTCTTGGTTGTTTCTTTTTGTTGTTTGGAATAATTGATCAGCATCGTACGTTCCTTGCTGTGTAGGGTTGCACAATTTGGATTCTTTCATTATAGCATGAAACGGGCCGACGGCGGGCTTGCCGGAATAAGAGTTTCGTATGAAAAGAATGCCGCTGCGCGGCAGAGACCAGAGACCAGAGACCAGATAACATTAATCGGCGAGTTTTCCAATATCGCGGCGAGCGAAGCGTTGCCGCGCAGCCGGCGGGGCGAAGCCCATCGCCGGCAGGGGTGGGTTGGAGGGGTTTACCCCTCCGTACCATACCAGGCGCGGACAGCGGCTTCCGACGGACAGCGTGCATACCCCCGCGCCGCGCGAAGCGCCGGGCTTAATTTTGCGGTGATTCTCCTGTCCAAAGCGAAGGACATCGGGCGGGATCACCTCATCCACCGCAAGCGGTCCCCCTTCCCCTCGAGGGGAAG
>CAVCBG010000078.1:0-6211 GCA_963600285.1 Anaerovoracaceae bacterium | reverse complement strand
TGCCGCGGCGGTTTTTAGGAAGGTATTTATGGGAAAAAAGAAGGGAATCATCCTCTACGTTGTTATCCTTCTGCTGCTTCTGGCAGGCAGCATTCTCACCGGCACGCCCGGCGGTAAAGCCGAGACGATCAAGGAAGTCATGCGCGACGGCGTGCTGCATGAAGAGAATAAATGCAGTCTGTTCGGACTGATGGAAGTCAATCCCGCCGTCATCTCCGCGTTTACCGTCACCGCCGTTCTGCTGGTCATCGCGCTGTTGATCCGTATTTTCGTCATTCCGCGCTTCAAGACCGTCCCCCGCGGGATTCAAACCGTGGTCGAGGCCATCATCGGCTTCTTTGACGATCTCGCGAAGCAGAACAGCCCGCACCGGCACGGTTTCCTCTCGTTCTACATTTTCACCGCGGGTGTATACATTTTCTTCAGCACGCTGTTTGAGCTGTTCGGCCTGCAGGCGACAACCACAGCCGGTCATTCGATCTCGCTCTCCGCGCCGATTGCCGACATCAACGGCGCCATCGCCATGGGTGTCACCTCCTACGGCGTCATCCTTTTCGGCGGCCTGATCCACAATAAATTCAAGGGCGCCCTCGGCGCTTTGAAGGACTTCTCCCTGCCGATCTCCATGAGTTTCCGTCTCTTCGGCGCGCTGCTGAGCGGCCTGCTGGTGACGGAACTTGTCTACTATTCCATCTCGCTGAGCTTCGTGCTGCCGGTGGCGGTTGCCGTTATGTTCACCCTGCTGCACGCGATCATTCAGACCTACGTATTGACCATGCTCACCGCGCATTTCTACGGTGAAGTTACGGAACCTTCCGAAAAGAAAGAAAAGAAAGATAACCGGAACAGCGAAGAAATCACTGTTCCCTCAGAAGCATAAAAAAACGGAGAAATAATTCTATGAAAAAAGCTTTGAACATTTTAGTCGTTGTTGTTATGATGCTGTGCCTGACCGCCGGTGCCGTCTTCGCCGAAGATGAAACCGCCGCCGCGACTGCTGCCGCTTCCAATGCCGTGACCACCACGAAGGCCATCACCGCCGCCGCGACCATCGGCCTCGTTGCCGGCATCGGCGCCATCGCCATGACCCTCGCCATCCGCAAGACCGCGGAGAGCATCTCCCGCCAGCCCGAAGCCGGCAGCCAGCTCCAGTCCTCCATGATGCTCGGCCTGGTCTTCATCGAAACCGCGATCATTTACGCGTTGATCATCGCGATCCTGATCATCTTCGTCCTCTAATCAAAGGCTTATCCTATGAATCTGCCGCTCAATATTGACATCCAACAGATTTTTCTGCACATGTTTAATTTTTGGATCCTCGCGGGCGGTCTCTACCTTATCCTCTATAAGCCCGCGAAATCCTTCATGGATAAGCGCGCCGAGACGATCAAGTCTCAGCAGCAGAACGCCGACGAGCAGATGAAGTCCGCCGAAGCGATGAAGCAGGAATACGAGGAAAAGCTCGCGTCATTCGAGACCGAAAAGGAAAAGATGCGCGAGGAGTACGAGAAAGAGCTCGAAGCCTCGCACGCCGCGGACATTGAGAACGCCAAGACCGAGGCCGCGAACATCCTCTCCAAGGCGCGTGAATCCGCTGCCGCCGAACGGACGCATATGATTGAAACCGCCATGATCGACATCGAGGAACTTGCCATCAAGGCCGAAGAGAAGATCGTCATGAAGTCCGATTCCGAAGCTTTTGACCGGTTCCTGGACGCGGTTGAAAAGGGAGAGACGAATGACGCAGCAAAATGAGGCTCCCAAGAAGGCGGTCCTCCGCTCCGCGACACTGCCGGATGAGACCCAGCGCGCCCGCTTCCTCGCTTATCTGACCCGGACCTTCGGCGAAGGCACGACCCTCGCCTGGGTTCAGGACGAATCCATCCATAACGGCTTCACGCTGCAGGTCGGGACCACGATCTACGACTGGAGCGCCGAAAGCCGACTGGAGCAGTTCAAAGACCGCGTCCGTGAACTCACCCTGACCGGCGACGAAGTCATCCCCCTGATGCGTCAGAGCATCGAGGACTGGCTCCCGGAAGTCGTCCCTCAGGAAATCGGCCACGTCCTCACCGTCGGCGACGGCATCGCCACGGTGGACGGGCTTGAGAAAGCGTTCTACGGCGAAGTCCTCATCTTCAGCGACGGCATCCTCGGCATGGTTCTCGAACTGCGCCGCGACGAAATCGCCTGCATTCTCTTCGGGGATGACAGCCAAATTTCCGAAGGCAGCGTCGTGCACCGCACCGGACTGACGGCGGGCATGCCTGTCGGGAAGGGATTCATCGGCCACGTTGTCAACGCGCTCGGCGAACCCATCGACGGCGCGGAGTCCATCCCGACCTCCGACTACCTTCCGATTGAAGCCCCGGCGCCGGAGATCATTGACCGCGGCGCCGTCTGCCGTCCGTTGGAAACCGGCCTGCTCGCGATCGACTCCATGTTCCCGATCGGGCGCGGCCAGCGTGAATTGATCATCGGCGACCGCCAGACCGGCAAAACCGCCATCGCCCTTGACGCCATCGTCAACCAGAAGGGCAAGAACTGCGTCTGCATTTACGTCGCGATCGGGCAGAAAGAGAGCTCCGTCGCGCAGCTTGTTGAGAATCTGAAGAACCGCGGCGCCATGGACTACACCATCGTTGTCAGCGCCTGCGCCGGCGACCCCGCTTCGCTGCAGTACATCGCGCCGTACGCGGGCTGCACCCTCGGCGAATACTTCATGCACCAGGGCCAGGATGTCCTCATCGTGTACGACGACCTTTCCAAACACGCTGTCGCCTACCGTCAGCTGAGTCTGCTTCTCGAACGCGCCCCGGGGCGTGAAGCCTATCCGGGCGATGTCTTCTACCTGCATTCCCGCCTGTTGGAACGGGCGGCGCAGCTCTCCGAAGAGCAGGGCGGCGGTTCCATGACCGCGCTGCCGATCGTCGAGACCCAGGCGGGCGACGTCTCCGCGTACATTCCGACGAACGTGATCTCCATCACCGACGGCCAGATCTTCCTGGAAACGAACCTCTTCTTCTCCGGGCAGCGTCCGGCGGTCAACGTCGGCCTTTCCGTCTCCCGTGTGGGCGGCGCCGCGCAGACCAAAGCCGTCAAGAAGGCGGCGGGCACGCTGCGCCTCGACCTCGCGCAATACCGCGAACTCGAAGTCTTCAACCAATTCGCCTCCGATCTGGATGACGTCACCAAGAACCAGCTCGTCTACGGACAGGGCCTGATGCGTCTGCTGCGCCAGCCGCAGTATCATCCCTATTCCCAGCACGAACAGGTCATCATTCTGGTGGCTGCCCTTGCGCACTGCTTCCAGCAGGTGCCGATGAAAAAGATCGCCGACTGCTGCAAAGACATGCTGAACAGCTTCAACCACGGCAAGCGTGAGCTCTGCGCGCGGATCGAGTCCACGGGCGAACTGACGGACGAGGACCGTGAAGCGATCGTCACCGCGGCGAAGGAATTCGTCACGGCTTATCTGAAGACGAAGTAAGGCGTTATGTCAAGCGAAAAAGCCATCAAGAAGCGCATCGCGAGCATCGGGGACACCCGGAAGATCACGAACGCGATGTACCTGATCTCCTCGACCAAAGTCAGCAAGGCCAAGGCGGAGCTGGACCATTCCCGCCCGTACTTCAACGCCCTGCGCAATGAGATCAGCAACATCTTCCAAATCTCGTCCAAGCTGGAGAACCATTATTTCTACCCGGCCGACGAGCAGATCATCCTGCGCGGCCCCGTTGCCTGTTTGGTCGTCACCGCGGACAAAGGTCTGGCGGGCGCCTACAACCAGAATGTCATCAAAGAAGCGCTGAAGATGCGGGACAAGTACGACACGCTGTATTTCGTCGTGGGCGAATACGGCCGTCAGGCGTTCTACAAACGGCATATTCCCATTGAGCGGAGCTTCCTTTACACCGCCCAGAACCCGACCATGCGCCGCGCCCGCGAAATTGCCGACGTGCTGCTTGGGCTTTACAATACGAATAAGGTCGATAAGATCTACCTGATTTACACCGACATGGAAAACAGCATGAACGTCTCCGTGCAGCGGCACCGCCTGCTGCCGTTCGTCCGCAATCAATTCCTGTCGGAAGACGGCACCCCGCAGTCAAAACCTTCGGAATTTGAATTCGTGCCGTCCATCAATGTCGTACTCGACAACATCATGGAAAGTTACATTTCCGGTTTCATCTACTCCGCGCTGGTCGCGAGTTTCTGCTCCGAGCAGAACGCGCGCATGACCGCGATGAGCTCCGCCAACGACAACGCGCAGAAGCTCCTCGACGAGCTCTCCCTTGACTACAACCATGTCCGCCAAGCGGCCATCACCAGGGAGATCACCGAGGTGTCCGCGAGCGCCGCGGGTCAGCGGAGAAAGCGCGAGAAGGAGGAATTGCAATGAGTGAAGGAAAAATCATCCGGATCTCCGGTCCGGTCATCGATGTGGAATTCCCGCACGGTCAGCTGCCGAAGCTTCGTGAAGCGTTGACCGTCAACTGCAACGGGGAGACGCGGGTGATGGAAACCGCCCAGCACATCGGCAAAAATACCGTCCGCTGCATCATGCTGGCGGCATCCGAAAACCTCTGCCGCGGCATGGAAGTGACCTCCGACGGCAAGGGCATCACCGTCCCCGTCGGCGAGCAGACGCTCGGCCGTATGTTCAACGTGCTCGGCGACCCGATTGACGGCGGCGAGCCCATTGACAAAGACGCGGACCGCTGGGAGATTCACCGCAAGGCGCCCTCCTTCGAGGATCAAAGCCCCGCCATTGAGATCATGGAAACCGGCCTGAAGGTCATCGACCTGCTCGAGCCGTACCCGAAGGGCGGCAAAATCGGCCTCTTCGGCGGCGCGGGCGTCGGCAAGACGGTCCTGATCCAGGAGCTCATCCACAACGTCGCGCTGGAACACGGCGGCTACTCCATCTTCACCGGTGTGGGCGAACGCAGCCGTGAAGGCAACGAACTTTGGAATGAAATGCACGAAAGCGGCGTCGCCTCCAAAACGGCGATGGTTTTCGGGCAGATGAACGAATCCCCGGGCGTCCGTATGCGCGTCGCCCTGTCCGGTCTGACCATGGCGGAGTACTTCCGCGATGTGGAACAGAAGGACGTCCTGCTCTTCATTGACAACATTTTCCGCTTTGTGCAGGCGGGCAGCGAAGTCTCCACCCTGCTCGGGCGTATGCCGTCCGCGGTAGGCTACCAGCCGACGCTCGCCTCCGAAATGGGCGCGCTGCAGGAGCGCATTACATCTACGCGCACCGGCTCCGTCACCTCCGTGCAGGCCGTTTACGTCCCTGCCGATGACCTCACCGACCCCGCGCCGGCGACGGTCTTCTCCCATCTGGACGCGACCACCGTGCTCTCCCGTAAGATCGCCGAGCAGGGCATTTACCCCGCCGTCGATCCCCTCGAGTCCAGCTCCCGCATTCTGGAAGCGGACATCGTCGGCCAGGAACATTACGAAGTCGCCCGCGCCGTTCAGGAAACGCTGCAGAAATACAGCGAGCTGAAGGATATCATTGCCATTCTCGGTATCGACGAACTCTCCGAAGAGGACCGCGCCACCGTCATGCGCGCGCGCAAGATCCAGCGCTTCCTCTCCCAGCCGACCCACGTGGCGGAACGCTTCTCCGGTCTGAAGGGCGTCTACGTCCCGCTGAAGGAGACGATCCGCGGCTTCCGCGCCATCATCAACGGCGAGATGGACCAGTACCCCGAGGCGGCGTTCTTCAACGTCGGCGGGATTGACGACGTGCCGATCAAAGCCAAGCAGCTTGAGGAGCAGTAATGGCCGACGGGATCTTCCAAGTCGAGATCCTCGCGTCCGACCACGTCTTCTACATCGGGCCGTGTGAGTCGATCATCGTCCCGACCGTCGAAGGCTTCTACGGCATCAAGGCGCACCACACCAACATGGTCTCGGAGATCGTGGAGGGCGCGCTGACGTACCGCCTTCCCGGTGAGCAGAACCAAATCGCCGCGGTCTCCGGCGGCATCGTGAAGGTTGAGAACAACGAGGTCCTGGTGCTGGTGAACACGATTGAGCGCCCGGAAGAGATTGACGAGAACCGCGCGCGGCGTGAAGCCGAAGAGGCCCGCGAGCTGATTCTGCAGAAACGCTCCATCCGTGAATACCGCACCGCCCAAGCCACCCTCGCCCGCGCCCTCAATCGCTTGAAGGTCAAAGGCTTCCGAGGATATTA
>CAVCBG010000077.1:0-6238 GCA_963600285.1 Anaerovoracaceae bacterium | reverse complement strand
GACAGAATGCGGACGACATCGCCGACGGTTTTGATGTTCGCGGCATCGTTGTCGGAGATGGTGACGTTGAACTTTTCGGAGAAGCCGTCGATGAGGAAGAACTGATCCATAGAGTCGGCCTTCAGGTCTTCGATGAAACGGGTCTCGAGGGTGATGTTGGAAGCGTCGATCTTCAGTACATCGGCGACAACAGCCTTGACATCTTCAAAAATTTTGTTGCTATCCATGTTTTCCTCCATGTAATATTCCTGTTTAAATCCCTATTCTATCACGAAAAGGGACGTTCTCCCGAACAGATGTTATTCCGCGGGGACGACGAAGCGGTTGACGCGGCAGTTCGCGGTGTCGACCACCCAAACCGCGCCGTCCGGGCCGACCGTGATGCCCGTCGGCATACTGTAATCATCAATCGTGCCGCCGTTCCCGTTCCAGGTGCGGATGAGCTGGCCGGTCATGTCGTATTGATGGACGAGGCTGCCTTCCGGATCGGTCAGGTAGATCGACTTCCCGTCGGTGGCGATATACGGCTTGTTGTCGAGCGAGTTGGTGTACCAGGCGTTGACCTCGAAGACGAGGCTGACGTTGGCGGTGCCGGTGCTCACGTCGAAGATCTGCACCCGCTGGTTCCAGGTGTCCGCGACGGCAAGATGCTCGTCGTCGATGAGCGCGATGCCGACCGGCTCATCCAGCTCGCCCATGCCCATGCCGGACACGCCGAAGCTGCGGATGTAATTCCCGACGCTGTCGTAGACCATGATCCGCTTGTAACCGGTGTCGCAGACGTAAACCGTGCTGCCGTCGGAGCTGACCGCGATGGAACGCGGGCCGTAGAAGCTGCTCCCCGCCGGGTCGTTGGAGCCCCACTGGGTGATGAATTCACCGTCCGCGGTGCACTTGACGACGCGGTTGTTCCACGTGTCGGCCAGGTAGACGGAGCCGTCGGGACCGACCGCGATGCCCCAGAGCTCGGAGAAGGCCTGTCCGTTGGCGGAGTTCCATTGACCGAGGAAATTGCCGTTGGAATCGAAGTACTGCACACGGCCGACGCCGGAATCCAGCACGTAGACGCGGCTTCCGTCCGGGGAGACGGCGAGGTTGCGCGGCTTGGTGAACTGTCCCGGTTCAACGCCTTCGGAGCCGATGGAGAGCTCCGGCGCGAGCTGCGTGAAGCGCTCTTCTTCGGGGTCCGCGGCGCTGTAATCCGTATCGCCGGCGGTGTAAGTGCCTTCGCTGATCAGGAAGGTCTTGTTCATCACATCCTTGCGGACGTACATGACGATGCGGGAGCTCGGGGACCAGTCCTCCGCGGTGAATCCGCTCCGCCCGGTCAGCGCGGCGTAATCGGAGTAGTCGCGGTCGAGCCAGATCTTGAAGATGGCGGCGCGGAGCTTCGGGTTGGTGAAGAAGTTCTTGACGCTGGTCCAAGTCCAATTCTGGTAATCCTGGTTCGGCCACCACAGGCGGTTGAACTCGTAGCGGTAGTAATTGTCCTTGACGATCGGCTCCAGACGCGCGTCCTTGGACGTGTTGGCGACGATGACTTCGTAATTGCGAAGCTCGCGGGTCGGGTTCGTCTCGCCGAAATAGTTCTTGTTGGTGTAGTCGCGCAGATACCACCAGAAGGGATAATTCGCGTCGTTGTCGTACGCGACGCTCAGGTTCTTGCCCTCGCCGGTGCGTTCGGCGATGTCCTCAATGAGCTCCACCGCGGTCTTCGCGCCCGGGGCGCCGTGGGCGTAGACCAAGAGCTCGTTGGCGTAGTCGTAGTTGATGAACGAGGAAACGAAGGCGGCGCGGGTCTGCAATACGGTCAGCACCAGCATGAAGCAGATTGAGACCGCCTTCCAAACCTCATGGTTGGTCCACCCCTTCCAATTCTTGATGAGCAATACAACGCCGAAGGCGAGGAAGACGAGCGTCGTGACGAAGCGGAACGTCGCCAGCAGCTGCTCAATGCTCTTGCCGGAGAACGGCAGCGGATAGGAATTCAGCCCGCCGATCAATCCGCAGACGCCGAAGACGGCCATGACCAAGCCGAGCAGTCCGAAGAGACCCTTGCGGCCGGCAAGCTTGCGCCACGGAGCGGTCTCGACGACGTACCCGAGTCCCCAAGCGGCGGCGAGCGCCAGCGGGATGGCAATGTGCACCGTCAGCCACGGCATCTTTTCGCCGGCGACGGAATACGCGGCGAACGAGGTCACCGTCCAGTAAAGCAGGAAGAGGATGACCGGGACCTTGCCCTTCGGCGCGGGTTCCTCGGCAGGTTCTTCTTCCGTCACCTCGAGGAAGGTTTCTGCGGGTTCGCCGTCCTCAATGATCTCGATGACTTCGGTGGATTCGACTTCTTCAACCGGTTCGGCGTCCTCATCCTGTTCGGAGAGCAGGTCGCCGGGTTTGGTCCACCACATGCGTTTCTTGCAGGCAATCACGACCGCGATAATCGTTCCCGCCAGGGCCGCGTACTCATACAGCGGCACCTGGATCAGGTAGTAATAGATCGGCTGGCCGCCGCGCTGCACGGACTGCTGGGAGAGCCAATAGCCGAGGGAGCCGATGATGCCGGTGAAAAATCCCTGCATGTTGGTGAAGACCGTGGTATAGAAGAAAATGAAAATCAGGTAGAAGGCCGCGGCGCTCTTCAGGAAGACCTTGCGGTTCCACCAGATGCCGAGGGCAAAGGACAGAATGAAGCAGATGCCGAGGACGATCCCCGTGCGCAGGATGCCCTGCGAGCTGTAATCCAGCGGATCCCAGCCGAGCATGCTCACCGGGAAGGCGGCCAGCTGCGGCAGGATCAAGGCGCCGAGGAAGACGATCAGGTTGAAGGCGGGCGAGGTGCGGATGACTTTCCATCCGAGGGCGCGGACGGTGTAGACGATCATCACAATGATGACAACGAGACCGAGCGCGAGAAGCGCCATCGCCGGGTGGGAGAGTCCGCCGTTGACGACGGGCATGAGCTGGTTGATGAGCAGCCCGACCAGCACCAAGAGGACCGCCGACAGCAGCAGCGTGAAGGCATTGACGCGCTCCGCCTTCTTCTGCCAGGGCATCTCCCAAACTTCCTTGATGAACATGAAGCCGCAGAAGAGCAGCAGCTGAGCGGTGTAGATATACGCCACTTCCTTCGTGATGAACTGCAGCGCGGTCGTCACGGCGAGGATATACAGCGATTTGTTGTCCCGCTTCTCGTAGTAGCGGAAGAAGGCATAGAATGTCAGGACCGCGAAGAGCTCAATGAAGGCTTCGTTGCGGGTGTAGCGTCCGTAGAAGAGAATGTACGGCGAGACGAGGAAGAACAGCCCGCCGAGGATCCGCCCGAAGCGGCCGAGATAGCGGCGGAAGGCGTAGATCACGAAAAGCAGCGCCGCGAAGCTGAAGAGCGCCGCCGGCACGCGGGAGGAATAGTCACTGTCGCCGAGCAGGAAATAGGACAGCGCCAGCATATGGAACTGGAACGGCCCGTGGGTGACGGGGTTGTGGGAGTAGCCGTTCCCCTGGTACAGGCTGTAAGCCGGGGTGACGTGATTGATCTCGTCGTGGGACATGACGCGTTCGCCGATCAGCAGGAAACGGCTGAGCAGCGCGAGGATAATGATGACGGCGAGGATCAGCTTCTCACGCGAGAAAGCCGGGAAGGCTTTCGTCACGGGCCGATCAAGCCATGAGATGTTCTTCTTTGTGTTTTCGTTCATAAAATAAAACTGACCTTTACATTAGTTTGAGCTCTGGTTGAAGTACTGATATACCGCGCTTGAGATCTGCGACGCCATTTTGTTCGTCGGGTCGAAGACAAGCTGGTCCGGATGCCAGTAAAACATGACGAAAATATACGTCGCGTTCGGGGAGTAGACGATGCCGGCGTCGCTGATGTTATGAATCAGGCCGTCGCCTTCGAGGATCCACCCGTGCTTATGGGCGACGCGGACGGTTTCCGGGATGCCCGCCTCCAGCAGGACGGCGGTCTTATTCTTCGACATTTCATTGAGCATCGTCGTGCATTCCGACTGCGCCAGGCGGTCGCCGTAATACGCCTTGAGCCCGCCGCCGTTATAGACCGAGCAGAGGTAGACGTCGTCGAGGATCATCCCCATGTCAATGGCGGTCGTCTGGTTGTAGGAATCCGGTTCGGTGTTGACATCCTCGCGGGAGTTCGCCGTGGTGACGTTCCGCGTCAGCAGCGGCGCGCCCGTGTAGAACAGACCGCCGAGGAAGGTGTTGGAGTAACCCAGATCCTTCAGGTCCGAAGTCAACAGATTCGGCGCCAGATTGCCGCTGATCGTGCGGAGAATGTTATCCGCCGGGGTGTTTTCGGAGATTTCGATCATCTTCTCCAGATTCTCCTGAAGCTCGGCCGAGAGCGGCTCGTCCTCGTTGGCGAAGAGGTAGATCATGATCGGCAGCTTGATGGTGGACGCCGCGGTGAACGAGATTCCCGCCGGGACCTCCTGCTGTTCGTAGAAGGCGACGCTGATCTCTTCGCGGGTGTCCACATCCATAATGTAGAACTCCGCCGCGCCGTCGAATTCGTTTTGTACCAGGATCTGCTGGATCATGTACTCGAGGGACTGCGACGAGGCCTGCGGCGGCGCGGTGCGGTTGTAAGGCAGCACGACGTGGCGGTCCGTAGCGGAACGGAGCGCCTGCTGGATCAGCTGGACCGAGCGGTCAATGTCCAGTTCGCGGCCCGATTCGCCCTGGGTGAAGCTCGCGGAGCCCTGAACGACGGTCGGGGCCTTCGCTGCCTGGTCGTAGCGGGGGACGATTTCGTTCTCCAGGTACGCGCGGACGCGCTCTTCGGAAATTGTCGCCGAAAGCGGTACCGGGCTCGGCTTCGGGAGCGTGTTCCAGATGTAATTCCAGAAGTCTTCCCAGAATCCGCGGCGGACGCGCTGCAGGTCGGCTGCCGCCAGCATGGTTTCAAGGTTCAGGGAGAAACCGATGGCGCTCGGGCTGACCTGAATGACGGCGTCGCCGTACACGATCTCGATCGGAATACCGTAAGCGCGGGTCAGGCGTTCAGCCGCCTCCGTGGAGTCAAGCCCGCCGACGGGAACATCCCCGATGGTCAGATCCAGCGGATAATTGGAGCGCATCTGACTGTAGCGCATCAGCTGAAAACCGGTCAGCATGAAGGCGATGAAGAGCAGCCCCAGTGAAACCCAAGAAAGAATTGCGATAGTGCTTCGTTGTTTCATATTATCTCATTTATATTATACTATCTGATGTAAAAGCTTCCTGAGAGAACGGCAAAGTTAAATTATTATTAAATTCACAAATATTAACAGTTTTCGCGCAAACAGTATATAATTTAAACGTAAAAATTCATGCGATTGCCGAGCGTTCCCGAACGCGGGGCAAGAAAAGGACTGATACCTATGGATAGAAGCAGTACGAATGCAGGCCAGTTCATCAACGCAGCGACAACATTGCAGCCCGCGATATGTGAGTGGCAGAATTACCTGGCTGAGCAAAACAAATCAGAGTATACGATCAAGGCTTTCATCGGCGATATCAAGCTGATGGCGTCTTACTTCTCCCCCGACATGACGATCGGGTCTGTTACGACGAAAGACATTCAGAATTTTCTGAATTGGATGAATAATGAACGAGCGGTGCCCTGCAGTCCCAAGACGTATTCCCGCCGCATTACTTCTATCAAGTTGTTTTTCAAGTGGCTGTATAAATTCGGCGCCATCGACGCGGATCCCGCCGCGGCGGTTGAACAGAAGGCTGTCAAAAGCCCGCTGCCGGAGATCCTGACCAAGACGGAATACGACAAGGTCCTCGAAGCCGCCAACGCCCAGCGGACGAAAGCCCGCCCCGACGCCCGGAACATGACCCTGCTCCAGCTGCTGCTTTCCACAGGCATCAAAAAGGGCGAGGCCCTCGCGATTGACCGCAATCATATCGAGCGTGAAGACCCGGAACACCCGGCGCTGAATGTCCGCTACGCCAAGTCAAGCAGCGCCGCCAAGGAACGCCGCCTCGACCTGCCCGCTTCCTGGCTGCCGGTCTATGACGAGTATCTTGAACAGTACAAGCCCGCGACCGCGATCTTCCCCTGGTCGCCCCGGCGTTTGGAATACCTGCTCGAGGACATCGGCGAGGCTGCCGGCCTGACCAAGCATCTCTCCTTCGCCATGTGCCGGTGGACGTGCTTCGTGAAGAACTACGCCGAAGGCATGTCCGCGGATGAGATTCGCCGCCGTATGGGGGTGTCGAATGTTCAGTGGAG